>NZ_JASAUS010000019.1:0-88219 GCF_029953005.1 Bradyrhizobium sp. Mp27
AGCACGCCTCAAGCACCTTGCGATCTTTCCTCGAAAGGTGGACTTCTCTTGCTTCGGGTATCATCCCGACCTTGAATCACGACTCACGTTCCAAGAAAAGTGGGTACTAGGGCGGGTGCGACGGGAAGCTGAGTTGGACCGTCAGGCCCGACGCGTTGTCATGCAGGGCTATCTCGGCGCCATGGAGGCGAGCGACGGCGGCGACCAGGCTTAAGCCCAGGCCGTTGCCGGGGGTGTAGCGGCTCTGTTCAAGCCGGTAGAAGCGCTTGAACACGTGATCGCGCTGATCCGCCGGAATGCCCGGACCGTCGTCAGCAATCGCGATCATCGCACCGCCATCGGCGCTGCGGCAGGTCACGCTCACCTGCCCGCCCGCGCGGCCGTGCTTGATCGCGTTGTCGACGAGATTGGCGATGGCGTCGAACAGCAGGTCGCGATCGCCGGTCACGGGCACCTCACGATCGCCGCCGAGGCTGAGACGGGTCGCGACCTGCTCAGCCGCGGCGTCGTAGAGCTCGACGACCTCGCCGGCGATCTCGGCGAGGTCGAGCGCACGAAAAGCGCTCCTGCGGGCGCGGGTCTCGATCTCCGAGATCCGCGTGATAGAGGTGAACATGCCGAGCACGGAATCGAGATCAGCGATGGTGTCGCCAATAAGCGCCGCATCCGCCTCGCCGTTTCGCGGGACGTGATAGGCCTTTTCCAGCCGACCGCGCATGCGCGTCAGCGGCGTGCGCAGATCGTGCGCGACGTTGTCGCTGACCTGTTTGACCTCGCCCATCAGCGTCTCGATGCGGTCGAGCATTTGATTGAGGTTTTCAGCGACGCGGTCCCATTCATCATGGCTGCCGCGCAGGGGGATGCGCTGATCCAGGCCCGAGAGCATGATGGCGCGGCTGGTGGCATTGATCTCTTCGATCCGTCCGACCGTGCGCCGCGTCACCAGCACGGCGGCGAGCCCCGCCAATACCAGGAGCAGCACGGCGACCGCAGCCATCGCGAGCTCGATCATGTCCCTGAAGCCGTCGTGATCGCCGGCATTGCCGAGCCTGCTCTCGACATAGGCGAGCGTGCCGAAATAGACGTAGGCCATGATCGCGGCGACGATCAGCCCGAACGCCGCGATCGCGATCAGCGCCAGCCTGAAGGTCGAGGAGCGGAGCGTCTTAGCCAGGAGCACGGAGGCAATATCCGATGCCGCGGATCGTGTGGATCAGCGGATAGGCCTGGGCATCGTCGACCTTGCGGCGGACGCGCCCGACATAGACGTCGATGATATTGGTGGAGGGATCGAAATGCAGGTCCCAGACATGCTGGAGCAGCATTGCACGGGAGACGACGCGGCCCTCGTTGCGGACGAGATATTCGAGCAGCTGAAACTCGCGCGGCAGCAGCGGAATTTTCCGGCCACGCCGGCTGGCGTTGCGCGCGATCAGGTCGATGGCGAGATCGCCGACCCGCAAGATGGTTTCCTTGGCGACGGTCTCGCTGCGCCGGCCGAGCGCCTCGAGGCGCGCCAGCAGCTCGACGAAGGAGAACGGCTTGACGAGGTAGTCATCGCCGCCGGCGCGCAAACCGCGCACGCGGTCGTCGACCTCGCCGAGCGCGGAGATGATCAGGAAGGGCGCGGCGATGCCGTCGTCGCGCAACTGGCGCATCACGGCGATGCCGTCGATGTCGGGCAGCATGCGATCGATGGTGATCACGGCATAGTCGCGGGCGACGCCGTGGCTCAGGGCTTCACGACCCGTCGCGGCAAGATCGACCTCGTAGCCCGAGGTGGTGAGTTCCTCGACGAGCTGGCCTGCGGTTTCCGGATCGTCCTCGACGACCAGAATGCGGCGGTGACCTCCGGTCATGCAAAACTCCGCGCGACGATCGCCACCAGACTATCCCGTTCCGGGGCTGAGCGGAACCGCCCGGTGGCGATCGCGACAATGGTGCGGTACCGCGATGCGACTACCAAGAGTCTCCGCACACATTGACCCATTGCCATCCATAGGCTGTCCAGCTCCTTTGCCAGCAGCCATCGTCGTAATAGTTGGCATAGTTGGCATAGAGAACGGCGCGCCGACGAAAGCGAACCGGTTGAAGCGGTGACGGTGGAAGAAGGCATGGCGACCAATGAACGGCCTGCCATGCCAGCCCGGGCCAGCAAACCGCGGGCCGAAGGCGGCGCGGGTCGCTAATGGTGCACCGACAAAGCGCGGCCCGATGGCAGCGCGGGCAGCCATTGGCGAGCCGACGAAGCGCGGCCCCATGGCGGCACGGGCAGCCATCGGCGAACCGACGAAGCGGGCGCCACCGAAACGGGCACCGCCCATGCCGCCAAATCGCATGCCGCCGCCACCCATACCGCCGACGTGCATGCCGCCTCCGCGCATACCGCCGCCGAAGCCACCCGCATGCATTCCGCCGCCACCGAAGTGCCCGCCGCCACCAAACCCGCCATGTCCGCCACCGCCGAAACCGCCGCCGCCACGGGCCAGCACAGGTGAAGCGAGCGCCATCATTGCGGCGAGCGTCACCGCAGTGACGCCTTTGAGAAGCCTGTTGTCCATCGAAGCATCCTCCGTGCTGCGCGGCGATCTTTCTGCCGCGCGAGGAGGATCAGATGAGAGGAAGGGACAGGCACCTTCAACTTACAAACGCGCCAGATTCTGACGCAGGTGTTAGGGACGAACGCTCGTTCGCTCCCTCGCCCCGTTCTGACGGGGAGAGGGTGGGGTGAGAGGCTGCGTCCCGCGAATGCGATCTAAAAAGTGATCGCGACGCTTGTCCCGTGCACCGTCAACTTACGAGCTGGAGGGGCCTTTGATCCGGTCAGCCGCATGCCTTGCCCCTCACCCGGATCGCTAGCGCGATCCGGCCTCTCCCCGCAAAGAGCGGGGAGAGGTTCAAGTATCACGCCCGCTTGCCGCCGTTCTTCTCGGCCGCGCGGCGCATGGCCTCCGCGAGCGCACCGCCGCCGGAGGATTCCTGGTTGCGCGGGGCCGACGACGTCATGCGCGCGGGGTTCCGCGAGCTGTTGTCCCGCTGCATGCCGGGCGCGTCCTTCTTGGCGCCGACCTCGTCGTCGAGGCGCAATGTCAGCGAGATGCGCTTGCGGGCAACCTCGAAGTCCAGCACCTTCACCTTGACGATGTCGCCGGGCTTCACCACCTCGCGCGGATCCTTGATGTAGTTCCTGGACATCGCCGAGATGTGAACCAAGCCGTCCTGGTGCACGCCGATATCGACGAAGGCGCCGAAGGCGGCAACGTTGGTCACGGTCCCCTCGAGGATCATGCCCTTCTGGAGATGCTTGATCTCCTCGACGCCCTCCTTGAACACCGCGGCCTTGAACGCCGGACGCGGGTCGCGGCCGGGCTTCTCGAGCTCGCGCAGGATATCGGTGACGGTCGGCAGACCGAAGGTCTCGTCGACGAAATCCTTCGGCTTCAGCGTGCGCACGATCTCGCTGCTGCCGATCAGCGCCTTGATGTCGCTCTTGGTGGCGCTGAGAATCCGGCGCACCACGGGATAGGCTTCCGGATGCACGCCGGACGCATCGAGCGGGTCCTCGCCGCCGAGGATGCGCAGGAAGCCGGCACACTGCTCGAACGCCTTCGGGCCGAGCCGCGGCACGTCCTTGAGCGCCTTGCGCGACTTGAACGGGCCGTTGGCGTCGCGGTGCGCCACGATGCTCGAGGCAAGGCCGGAACCGACGCCCGACACGCGCGCAAGCAGCGGCGCCGAGGCGGTGTTGACGTCGACGCCGACCGCGTTCACGCAGTCTTCGACCACGGCATCGAGCGACTTGGCGAGCTTGGCCTGGCCGAGGTCGTGCTGATACTGGCCGACGCCGATCGCCTTGGGCTCGATCTTGACGAGCTCGGCGAGCGGATCCTGCAGGCGGCGCGCGATCGAAACCGCGCCGCGCAGGGTGACGTCGAGACCCGGCAACTCCTCCGAGGCGAAGGCCGAGGCCGAATAGACCGACGCGCCGGCTTCCGACACCACGATCTTGGTCATCTTCAGCTCGGCCAGGCCCTTGACGAGATCGCCTGCGAGCTTGTCGGTCTCGCGCGACGCGGTGCCGTTGCCGATCGCGATCAGCTCGACACGATGCTTCAGCGCAAGCTTGCCGAGGATCGCGAGCGCCTCGTTCCACTGCCGCTGCGGCTCGTGCGGATAGATCACGGCGGTATCGACCACCTTGCCGGTCGCGTCGGTGACGGCGACCTTGACGCCGGTGCGATAACCGGGATCGAGGCCCATGGTGACACGGGTGCCGGCGGGTGCCGCGAGCAGCAGGTCGCGCAAATTAGAGGCGAACACGCGCACGGCCTCGGTCTCGGCGGCGTTCCACAGCCGCATGCGCAGGTCGATGTTGAGATGCACCTGGATCTTGGTACGCCAGGCCCAGCGCACGGTGTCGATCAGCCAGCGGTCGCCGGCGCGCTTGAGGTCGGCAATGCCGAACCGCTTCATGATCTTCAATTCATAAGCGCTCGGCACGCCCGGCGGCGGCGCTTCGGCTTCGGCCTGGATCTGGAGATCGAGGATCTCTTCCTTCTCGCCGCGGAACATCGCGAGGATGCGGTGCGACGGGAGCTTCGTCAGCGGCTCGGAGAACTCGAAATAGTCGGCGAACTTCTCGCCCTCGGTCTTCTTGCCGTCGCGCACCTTGGAGGCCATGCGCGCATTGGTCCACATCTCCTCGCGCAAAGCACCGATCAGGTCGGCGTCCTCGTCGAAGCGCTCGACCAGGATGGCGCGGGCGCCATCGAGCGCGGCAGCGGCATCGGCGACGCCCTTCTCGGCGTTGATGAAGGTTTCGGCCACGACCTTCGGATCGTTGCCCGGCTCAGCCATCAGCTGATTGGCGAGCGGCTCGAGCCCGGCTTCCTTGGCGATCTCGGCCTTGGTGCGGCGCTTCGGCTTGAACGGCAGGTAAATGTCTTCGAGGCGCGCCTTGCTGTCGGCGGCGAGAATGGAGGCTTCGAGCGCGGCATCGAGCTTACCCTGCTCGCGGACCGATTCGAGGATCGCCTTGCGGCGGTCTTCGAGCTCGCGCAGATAGCCCAAGCGCTCCTCCAGGGTGCGCAATTGCGCGTCGTCGAGCGCACCGGTCGCTTCCTTGCGGTAGCGGGCGATGAAGGGAACCGTGGCGCCGCCGTCGAGCAACGTCACCGTCGCCTCGACCTGCTCCGCCCGTACCCCAAGCTCCTGCGCAATTTTCTGGTTGATATTTGCCACGCGAGAATCCCTCTATCCAAGCACGCGACGCGGGGGCGAACCACCGGCAGCGGGACGCCGCTTATGGACCAACCGAGGTTGATTCATCAAGGTGCGGCGCGCAACCGTCGACAGAGGATTTTTTTGTTGAACCGGATGCGATCTCGCCACATTCGTGGGGATGCACGGGTTCTTCTTGCTTCGGCCGAGATACCAGCCCCGTCATCCCGAGGTGCGGGGCGAGCGCCTCTGGGTGACGGTCAGAGATGGCCGCTTGTGGCTTGACAGACGCAGCGCTTCCACGCCTGTTGGCTGCGCCGGACCACCGAACTCCACGTAAGGACCAGTCATGCGGACGACATCGGTCGGCGTCTTCAAGGTCGCCACCACCGGCCCCGGCGACGTCTCCGGCCTCATGGCCATCATCGGCTCCGGCGCGATCGACCCGACAACGATTTTGGCCATCCTCGGCAAGACCGAGGGCAATGGCGGTGTCAACGACTTCACCCGGGAATATGCCGTTGCTGCGTTGTGCACGGCGCTGGCGCCAGAACTCGGCCTTTCGCCAGAGGCGGTCGAGCAGCGCATCGCCTTCGTGATGTCGGGTGGCACCGAAGGCGTGCTCAGCCCGCATATCACGGTGTTCACGCGGCGCGAGGCTGAGCGCCCGGCAGGCATGTCCGGCAAGCGCTTGAGCATCGGCATGGCGCACACGCGGGACTTCCTCCCCGAAGAGATCGGCCGCTCCGCACAGATCATGGAAACGGCCAAGGCGGTGACAGCCGCGATGGCGGATGCCGGCATTACCGATCCCGCCGACGTCCATTTCGTGCAGATCAAATGCCCGCTGCTCACCAGCGACCGCGTCGAAGCAGCAAACGCGCGCGGCAGCAAGACGGCCACGACCAGCGCCTACAGCTCGATGGCCTATTCGCGCGGCGCCTCCGCGCTTGGGGTCGCGGTCGCGCTCGGCGAGATCGCTTCCGATGTCAGCGACGACGACGTGCTGCGGCGCTACGATCTGTTCTCGTCGGTTGCGTCCACCTCGTCAGGGATCGAGCTGATGCACAACGTCATCATCGTGCTCGGCAACTCGACGTCTTCAGCGAGCGAGTTCGAGATCGGACACGCCGTGATGAACGATGCCATCGATGCCCCGGCGGTGGTGTCGGCGCTGAACAGCGTCGGGCTTGGTATTGGCCTTGATGTTGGGCTTGGCGTCGCGCCGCTAGCCACCGAGGGCCGCGAGCTCGTCAACATCTTCGCCAAGGCCGAGGCCTCGCCTGATGGCAGCGTGCGCGGCTTCCGCCACACCATGCTGGAGGATACCGACATCAGCTCGACGCGCCACGCCCGCGCAGCCGTCGGCGGCCTGATCGCCGGCCTTGCCGGCACCGGCGCGGTCTATGTCTCCGGCGGTGCCGAGCATCAGGGGCCTGCGGGCGGCGGCCCGGTTGCGGTGATCGCGCGGCTGTCTTAATGACGCGGCGACCTCTCCGCCCGGCGCAACCCTGCCCTTCGCGCCGGCTCAGTTGATTCACGCGGGCCCTTGCGAAAAAGGTGGCGCCGCACCCACGGGGATTTTGACTTCATGACTTTGCCGATGAGCTGGAACGAATGGGCGCAGCACGATGGCGTCGGGCTGGCCGCACGCGTCCGCAAGGGCGAGCTGACGGCGAAGGAGCTGGCGCGCCAGGCCGCCGCGGGCGTCGCCAAGGTCAATCCGGCACTGTCGGGCGTGGTCGAGCTGTTCGAGGACGTGATCGCCGATCCGGCCAAGGACAGCGCCAATCTTGCCGGCCCGTTCGCCGGCCTGCCCTTCCTGATGAAGGACCTCGGACCGACCATGAAGGGCCGGCTGCAGGAAATGGGCTCGCTGCTGATGCGCGGCAATCGCGCCGCGGCCGATACGTTCCTCACCGGTAAATTCCGTCAGGCAGGCCTCAACCTGATCGGACGGACCACGACGCCGGAGTTCGGCGTGTGCAGCTCGGCCGACAATCCCGCCGTCTACGTGACGCGCAATCCCTGGAATACCGACTACACCACCTGCGGCTCGTCCGCGGGCAGCGCGGCGATGGTCGCGGCCGGCGTCGTCCCGATCGCGCATGCGACCGACGGCGGCGGCTCGATCCGCATTCCCGCCGGCGTCAACGGCAATATCGGGCTGAAAGTGTCGCGCGGCGTGTTCTCGCTGGCGCCACACATGTCCGACCTCACCGGCCTCGTCTCGATCCAGGGTTGTCAATCGCGCTCGGTGCGCGACACCGCTGCCTTCGTCGATCACGCCCGCGGGCCTGCGCCCGGCGAGTTCATGCCGTTCTGGACCACGGCGCAGCCCTATTCCGAGATGATCAAGCGCGACCCGTCAAAGCTTCGCATCGCGCTGTCGCACACCTGGGGCGACTACACCGCAACGCCGGAGATCGCCGCCGAGCTGGAGAAAACCGGCCGCTTCCTCGAAGGCCTTGGCCATCACGTCGAATACGCGCTGCCCGAGCTCGACTTCCGCGCTGCGTTTGCGGCGCAGACCACCTGCTACATCAGCAATTTTGCCGTGGTGATCTCCAACATGCTCGCCGCGCGCGGGCTGGAAAAGCCGCCGGAAGATCTGATCGAGCCCATGAACATCAGGATCTGGGAGGCCGGTCGGCACACGAGCTTCGCCGAGCGGGCAAAGATGCAAGGCGTGTTCAACACGACCTCGCGCGGCTTCGGCGCGTTCTTCGAGCAGTGGGACGTGATCCTGACGCCGATCACCGCGTTGCCGACGCCGAAGGTCGGCACGAAGGAATATCTCACCATCTCCGACAATCCAGAAGTGCTCGACTGGTTCGGCAATCTCTGGCGCTTCTTCGCCTTCACGCCGCTCGCCAATCTCTGCGGCATGCCGGCGGTCTCGATGCCGATGGCAGAGCAAGACCACGGCCTGCCGCTCGGCATCCAGGCCATCGCCAAGCAGGCCAATGACGGCCTGCTGCTGCAGCTCGCCGCCCAGATCGAGCGCGCGCTCGACGGCAAGTGGAACGGCGGCAAGAAGCCGAAGGTGCATGTGGGCTGAGAGATTGCGATCGCATTCAAAAGCGATCGCCCGCGATCTCAGTTCTTCACCGTCGGGATCACCTCCGCCGGCTGCTGCTGCCCCTGCCTGTACATCGCCAGCGCCTTGTCGAGCGCTTCGCGCAGCGCCAGCGCTGCGGCCACGCTGCAGCGCAAGTGCGCGGTCTGGACCACGTCGACCCTGACGGCGGCACCGACCGGCATCAGCAGGTTCGCGGCGAGCTCGATCTGGATCGCGCCGTTGTGGTGTCCGAAGCAGGATGCGCCGTCGAAATAGATGATCGGTGCCCGTTCCGAGCTGGAGCTCGAAATGGTCACGGGCCCCTGATTGGTGGCGGGTGTTTCGGGGTCGGCCATGGGCACTCCTTGGGGCTAGTCGACGGACGAAGCGCCCACCATCGTTGCTTCAGCACACCATGTCGAGGCCAAACCGGCCCAGGCAGACCTGCCTGATCAGCCCCATTCGGGGTTTTGCGCGGCGACCGACACTGGTCTAGAACGTCGTCATGTCCACTTCACCCACCACGCTGCCGTTCGAGGAACTCGCCGAGGCGATCAAGG
Organism: Bradyrhizobium sp. Mp27; assembly: GCF_029953005.1. Lineage (NCBI taxonomy): Bacteria > Pseudomonadati > Pseudomonadota > Alphaproteobacteria > Hyphomicrobiales > Nitrobacteraceae > Bradyrhizobium > Bradyrhizobium sp. Mp27. The sequence continues at coordinate 8,842 of NZ_JASAUS010000019.1, forward strand.
GCCGTCGTTCCGACTTCGGCCATATCAGCGGGCTCCAGCTCGACCGCTTCGCCCCCGCCGAGGCCTGGTCAAGCCTGCCCTATCGTCCGGTCTTCGTCGGCGACACCGAGACCGGCGTGCTGCATGGCGGCGTCGTCACCGCGATGCTGGACGAGAGCTGCGGCATGGCGGTGCAACTTGCGCTCGACGGCACACGCGCGATCGCAACCCTGGATCTGCGTATCGATTATCAGAAGCCGGCGACGCCGGGCCTCGACATCAAGGCGCATTCGGTGTGCTACCGCACCACGCGTTCGATCGCCTTCGTGCGCTCCACCGCCTATCAGGACTCCGAGGACGATCCGGTCGCAACCGCGACCGCCTGCTTCATGGTCGGCGCCAATCGCACCAACATGCTCGCGGACCGCAGGATGGATTCGCGCAGCATCCCGACGCTGGAGGCGCCCGACGATCCGGACGGCCCGTTCGCCAACAGCCCGTTTGCGCGCTGCCTCGGCATTCGCGTCAATGACGACGGCACGCTGACGATGCCGTTCTCGCCGCAGATCATCGGCAACCCGATCCTGCCCGCGATCCATGGCGGCATGACCGGTGCCTTCCTCGAGACCTCCGCGATCCTCGGCGTGAGGCGCGAGCTCGGCATCGCCGCGCTGCCCAAGCCGATCGGACTCACCGTCAACTATCTGCGTTCCGGCCGCGCCCTCGATACCATCGCCAATGTCTCGATCGTGAAACAGGGCCGGCGTATCGTCGCCTTCGAGGCGCGGGCCTGGCAGGACGATGCGAACAAGCCGATCGCCACCGCTTTCGGCCATTTCATGCTGCGGCCAACGTCCGGAAGTGACGAGGAATAGGCGTATTTTCCCTTGACGACCGGAGTTCCGGCCACAACGATAGCGCGTTTCCTGCGAGGGGTATTGGGTTGCGGCATCCGCTCGACATCATCGCCATGTTCGCCGCGCTCTGGCTGCTGGCGTCGATGGTGCTCGACGCGCTGACGCCGAAGGAGCTGACCGCGGTGATGATCGGCATCGCGATCGGGCCCGCCATCGTCATCACCGCCGTGTTCTATTATTTGCGCTGCCCGCGCACCGATTTCGCGGTGATGTTCGCAGCGCTCTGGCTAATCTCCGATATCGCCATTGCGTTCATCTCGCCGACGCAGCTGCCGTATTTCCTGATCGCACTCGGCTTCGTGCCGGCCCTGCTGATCGGCATCGTGCTGCACTGGCAGCGCTTCCAGCACCGCCACGAGCGCCTGCCCGCGCCTTCGGTGAAGCGGGGCTAGCGCGGTAGCAGGTTTGTTTTAGCGAGATCGAGCACCTCGTCACCGCGCCCGTTCATCACCGCGCGCAGCACCCAGAGGCTGAAGCCCTTGATCTGCTCGGGCGTGATGGTCGGCGGCATCGACAGCTCCTGCTTCGCCGTGACGACATCGAGCAGCGCGGGTCCGTCATGGGCCAGCATCTCCTTCACGGCCCCCGGAAGCTCGCCGGGGTCCTCGACGCGTTTGGCGAAAATGCCCATCGCGCGCGCCATCGCCGCGAAATCGGGATTCTCAAGGTCGACATTGGTGTCGACGAACCCGGCCGCCTTCATCTCCAGCGCAACGAAGCCGAGCACACCGTTGTTGAAGACGACCACTTTCACCGGCAGCTTCATCTGGGTCAGCGTGATCAGGTCGCCCATCAGCATGGTGAAGCCGCCGTCGCCGGAGAGCGAGATAACCTGGCGGCCGGGCTGCGAAGCCTGCGCGCCGATCGCCTGCGGCATCGCGTTGGCCATCGAGCCGTGCACGAACGAGCCGATCAGCCGGCGGCGGCCGTTCATGTCGAGGTAGCGCGCGGCCCACACCGTGGGCGTGCCGACATCGGCGGTGAAGACGGCGTCATCAGAGGCATGGTCGCTAACGACTTTTGCCAGATATTGCGGATGGATCGGCTTGCTGCCCGGCGTCCCCTTCGCAAGCGAGTCGAGCCCTTCGCGCGCCTTCTTGTAGTGCGCGATGGCGTCGTCGAGATGCCTCCGCTGGGTCTTGGTCTTGAGCAACGGCAGCAGCGCCTCGATGGTCAGCTTGACGTCGCCGACGAGGCCGAGATCGATCTTGCAGCGCCGTCCCAGATTTTCCGGGCGGATGTCGATCTGCGCGACCTGCGCATCGGTGGGGAAGAACTGCTTGTAAGGGAAATCGGTGCCGAGCATTACCAGCGCGTCGCAGGCGTGCATGGCGGCATAGCCTGAGGAGAAACCGATGAAGCCGGTCATGCCGACGTCGTAGGGGTTATCGTACTCGACATGCTCCTTGCCGCCGAGCGCATGCACGATCGGGCTCTTCAGCGCTTCAGCCAGCTGCATCAGCGGCGCGTGCGCGCCGGCGCAGCCGCGACCACAGAACAGGGTGATGCGCTCGGCACGGTTCAAAAGGTCCGCGAGCGCCTTAAGCTCGTCGGCCTGCGGCACAACCTTCGGCGCCGACAGCGCAAGCCCGCGCATCGTCGACAGCGCGCGCTTGGGCGGGCTGCGGAACGCGACATCGCCGGGCATGGCGATCACGGCGACGCCGCGCAGGCCTACGGCCGCGCGGATGGCGTTCTCGATCACGTAAGGCAGCTGGCTCGCATCCGACACCAGCTCGCAATAATGGCTGCACTCCCTAAACAGGTTTTGCGGATGGGTTTCCTGGAAATAGCCGCCGCCGATCTCGGCTGACGGGATCTGCGCCGCGATCGCAAGCACGGGGACGCGACTGCGATGCGCATCGAACAGGCCGTTGATCAGATGCAGATTGCCCGGGCCGCAGGAGCCCGCACACACAGCGAGGCTCCCCGTCATCTCGGCTTCGCCGGCAGCCGCGAAGGCCGCGACCTCCTCGTGCCGGACATGGATCCATTCGATGGTGCCGCGGCGGCGCAGCGCCTCGGTGAGACCGTTCAGACTGTCGCCGACGATGCCGTAGATGCGCTTGACGCCGGCCTGTTCGAGCGTTGCCACGAACAGATCGGCCACGTTGTTGATCGCCATGTCGGTCTCCTGATCTCGCTGACGCGGCAGGATAGGATACAAATCCACGACGCCGGGATCACGGCTTGTTTATTACCACGGAGTCTTTCGCAATCGCCCGATCGTAAGCCGTGATCGTCGCTTTCGCGCGGGCCGCGACATCGGCCGCATTCATACCGGCCTTGTAGAGGCTGGAGCCGAGCCCGAACGCCGTCACGCCGCCCTTGATGTATTCGGCAAAATTCTGGTCGGAGACGCCGCCGACGGCGGCGATCATCACGCCCGCCGGCAGCACGGCACGGATCGCGGCGATGCCGGACGCGCCGAGCACGCTGGCCGGAAAGAATTTCAGGCCCGATGCGCCGGAGCGCGCGGCGAGCAGCGCCTCGGTCGGCGAGAACACGCCCGGCAACGTCACCATGGCGTACTGGTGTGCACGCGTGAGCACCTGCGTATCCACATTCGGCGAGACCATCAACTTGCCGCCGACATCGTTGAGACGATCGACATCTGCGGCGGTCAGCACCGTGCCGGCGCCGATCAGAACGCCGGGCGGCGCGAGCTTCGCGACAGTCGCGATCGAGCGGAACGGCTCCGGCGAATTCAGGGGGATCTCGATCGCGGTCATGCCGGCCTCGATCAGCACGCCGACGATCGCCTCGGTCTCCTCGGGCTTCACACCACGCAGGATCGCGACCAGCGGACGCTGCATCGGCGGAAAGGGAACGCTCATCTCAAGATTCCTCTCATTTCGTCCAGATCGCAGCAGCGGCCATCGACAGGCCACGGCGAACGGCTTCATCGGCATCTATCGGCCGCACGGTGACCGACAGCGCATCGAAGGCGAGCCGGTACAGCATCGCGAGCCGCCCCGAAGCAATCAGCGTGATGCCCGCTTTCGGCACCGTGCCGGAGAGCCCTGCCGCCAGCTCGACGCCGATCAACGTGCCCGACAGCGTCTCGCGCGCGGCGGCCGGCGTGCCGCCGAACAGGAGCTGCCGCGACCGCGCAGTGAACAAAAGGTTGGCCGCGAAGGCCGGCGCTTCATACGCGGCTTTCACGGCCGCCTTGAAGCTCGCGACATCCTCGGCATCATCGGCACTGGCGACCGCCAGCGACAGAATCGTCTCGCGCGAGACCACGCTGAAGAGCTCGCCGGTCATGAAGGTGGAGAAATGCGCGACCGTGCCGTCCTTCACGCGCACCCATTTCGAATGCGTGCCGGGCATGCAGACCAGCGCTTCGCCTGCGGCCTCGAGACCGAGTGCGCCGACCAGCTGCGTCTCCTCGCCGCGCATCACGTCCGGCGCCTTGGTATCGCGCTGCGCGATCCCAGGCAGGATGCGAATATCGCGCGTCTCGCCGGGCACAAGCGCGGCCTGCTTCAGCACGGCAGAGAGCGGCGCAGGTGTGTCAACATAGCCGGCCTCGACCCAGCCGGTTTTGGCGCCGGCCATGCCGCAGACAAGCACCGGCAGCTGGGCTGGGGCCTCGACTGCCTTGAGATGCGACTGCAGCACACCGGCAAAGCCGGCCTTGGCCGCGGCCAACATGCCCTCATCGCTGCGACGTTCAGCCAGCACTTTGCCGGCACGGTCGATCAGCCAGAGGCGGAAGCTACTGGTGCCCCAGTCCACCGCGACATAGGCGGGTTCGGTCATCTCAACGGGTATCCTTGGTCTCACCGGCAAGACGCCGTCTCGCGACAATGAGACGGACGCTCGCAAATCTGCCCCGGGATATCGGCTATTGTCGCCTCAAACCAGCAATTTTTCGCAAGTCTGAGGCGCTCGTCGCGTTGGCACACGGCTTGCGATGCGGTGGCACACCGCTTGCTAAAGCTGTCCTGTTCAAGTCCAGGAACGCGCAACAAGACGCGTCAACATCAGATGAGGAAACCCATGGAGATCGGCTATTTCACGATGCCTTCGCATCCGCCGGAGTGCGGCCTGAAGGAAGGAAACGACTGGGACCTGCAGGTCATGCGCTGGCTCGACGAGCTCGGCTACCAGGAAGCCTGGGTCGGCGAGCACCACACCGCACCCTGGGAACCCAATCCCACGCCGGACCTTCTGATCGCGCAGGCGCTGATGCAGACCAAGAATATCCGCATCGGGCCGGGCGGTTTCCTGCTGCCCTATCACCACCCGGCCGAGCTCGCCAACCGCGTCGCGATGCTCGACCATCTCTCCGAGGGTCGGCTCAATTTCGGCGTCGCAGCTTCGGGCCTGCCGAGCGACTGGGCGATGTTCAACGTCGACGGCATGAGCGGACAGAACCGCGACATGACCCGCGAGGCGCTGGAGATCATCCTGAAGCTGTGGTCCGATCCCGCGCCCTTCACCTACAAGGGCAAGTTCTGGACCGTGACCAAGCCGGACACGATGTTCGATTTCCTCAAGCCGCACATCAAGCCGCTCCAGGCCCCGCATCCGCCGATCGGCGTTGCCGGATTATCGAAGAACTCGGACACGCTGAAGCTCGCCGGCGAGCGCGGCTTCATTCCGATGAGCCTCAACCTCAACCCGGCCTATGTCGGCAGCCATTGGGACTCGGTCGAGATCGGCGCCGCCAAGACCGGACGCAAGCCGAACCGCGCGGACTGGCGCCTCGTGCGTGAGGTGTTCGTCGCCGACACCGACGAAGAGGCGTGGAAGCTCTCGACCGGTGACATGATGGGCCGGATGATGCACGAGTACTTCCTGCCCCTGCTCGGCCATTTCGGCTTCAAGGACTATCTGAAGCACGCGCCCGACGTGCCCGACAGCGACGTCACCGTCGAATATTGCGCCAAGCGGAACTGGATCGTCGGCTCGCCCGCAACTGTCGCCGAGAAGATCGAGAAGATCTACGACGAGGTCGGCGGCTTCGGCGTGCTGCTGGTGTTCGGCTTCGACTACAAGCACAAGCCGGAGGCCTGGCGCCATTCGCTCTCGCTGCTCAGCAAAGAGGTGATGCCGCGCCTGAAGCATCTCGGCTCCGCGAAGAAGGCCGCTTGACGCGCGGCGGGTGCGGCGCAATCGTGTCGCACCCGCCCTCGTTTCGGAGATTTCGGCGTGAGCGTCGACGCTAAGGATCTCAAACTGGCTATGCGCCAATGCGCCGGCGCGGTTGCGCTGGTCACGGTTGGCGCCGAGCACGGCAAGCGCACCGGGTTGACCGTGACATCAGCCTGCTCGCTGTCGGACAATCCGCCGTCCCTGATCGTCTGCGTCAACCGCAACGCCAGCGCACATGCGCGAATCCGCGAGGAAGGCGCCTTCGCGATCAACTTCTTGCACGAGGACCACGCCGTGCTCGCGCTCACCTTCAGCGGCCAGAAGGGCGTCAACGGCGACGACCGATTTGCGTTCGGGCAGTGGACACGCGGCACAACCGGCGCGCCGGTGCTGACGGATTCGGTCGCCGCATTCGACTGCGTGCTGGCGCAGGAATTCGAAACCAAGACGCATTCGATCTTCGTCGGCGAGGTGCGCGGCGTCTCGCATTCCGACGAGGCCGCACCGCTGGTGTATCTGCGCAGCGGCTTCCACGTCCCTCACGAGATCCGCGGCACCGTTTCAGTCGGCGACCTCGATTCGCGGCATCTGAGCTGGAGCGATTTTTCGTAAGAGCGCGCCCTAGTCTCGGTGCCCCTTCCTTCTCCCCTTGTGGGAGAAGGTGGCGCGAAGCGCCGGATGAGGGGTCTCTCTCCGCGCATTCGCTGCAGCAGGGGCATTCGCGGAGACATACCCCTCACCCGTCTCGCCGCTTTGCGGCGAGCCACCCTCTCCCACAAGGGGCCTGTTGCGTAATTCGTCAATTGTGATTCCCTAGGGCAAAGCCCCGGAGGTAGCGATGGCGGTCAAGCGGACGGGACAGCCGAGCTTTGTGGAAGCGTTGATGCCGAAGGGGGCCGGCGCCAATGCGGCGCTGGATCGGCTGGCTGGCCTGGTCAAGTGGTACCGGTTCGAGAAGCTGATCGGCCATTTGCGGGATGAAGGGAGCCCCGGTCGACCAGGCTATCCGGTGCTGGTGCTGTTTCGTGCTGTGCTGTTGCAGTCGCTCTATGGTCTTTCGGAGCGCGAACTCGAGGAAGCGCTGGGCGACCGGTTGTCGTTCAAGCGCTTCGTCGGTTTGAGCCTTGAGGATGCGACGCCCGACCACACGGTCCTGAACCGCTTCCGGAACCAGCTCGTTGAACAAGGCCTGCTGGAGAAGCTGTTTGGCGAACTGGATCGTCAGCTTGAGAATGCTGGCGTGATCCTCAAGCGCGGCACGATGCTGGATGCGACCTTGATCCAGGCAGTCTCGGCTCCGCCCAAGGAGGATCGCCCCTCAAACGACCCTGATGCCCGGTTTGCCAAACGGCAGGGCAAAAGCGGCTCGACCTTCGGTTACAAGGCCCATGTGGGTGTGGACGAAGGATCTGGCTTGATCCGCGCGGTGCTGACCACACCGGCCAACATCAACGACACGACACCGGCGGACGCTTTGATCCGCGGCGATGAAGCTGCGGTGTGGGCCGATGCGGCTTACGACACCCATGCCCGACGGGCCAGGCTGAAGGCGGAAGGCAAAAAGCCCCGCATCGCTCGTCGGCCCAACAGACATCACCCGGAACTGCCGCCCAGGCTCAAACGCTACAACCTCCTCATCGCGCGCCGCCGAGCCCAGGTTGAGACCACCTTCGCTACTCTCAAACGCCGCATGCGGCTAACCTGCATCCGCTACGTCGGCCTGATCAAGGCGACCGGGCAAGTCCTGCTCGCCTCGATCGCCTTCAACATGAGGCGGTGGGCCACAATCGCCGCGTGAGTTGCCCTCCGAGGGCGACAACTACGGATCTTGGCAGGCAATTGCCGGGACCAGGGCCTTCGCTCCTGACGTCTTCAGCCTCAAGAGCCCATAACGCAACAGGCCCACAGGGGGAGAGGGAAAGAACGCTCGCCGCATGGGACCGGCGCTACTGCGCAGTCTCGATCTTCAACTGCTTGATCTTCCGATAAAGCGTGGCGCGGCTGAGCTTCAGTGCACGCGCCGCCTCGGTGACGCGGCCGCTATGCTTGCGTAGCGCCTCGACGATTGTCGCGCGCTCGGCCGCTGCGAGATCGGGCTCTGCCGTCCTCCCACCAAACGGAGGCAGATCGAGATCGGCATCCGTGACGACACCGTCCTCCGCCGTGCAGCCGGCAAGCCGCAGCACGTGGCGGAGCTGGCGCATGTTGCCGGGATAGGGATAGGCCGAGAGCAACGCCCAGGCCTCGTCCGACAGGCGGCAATCCGGCGCCTCCTCGCGCGCGATCTGGCGGATGATATCGTCTCTATCGGCGCGCTCGCGCAACGCCGGCAGCCGCACCTCCATGCCGCGCAGGCGGAAGTAGAGATCGGCGCGGAAGGCGCCCTCCTCCGCCATGCGGCCGAGGTCGCGATGGGTCGCGCTGATCAGGCGGATGTCGACCGGCACCGGCTTGAGCGCGCCGAGCGGCCAGACCTCGCGGTTTTCGAGCACGCGCAACAGGCGCGTCTGCAGCGCGATCGGCATGTCGCCGATCTCGTCGAGGAACAGCGTGCCGCCATCGGCCTGCACGATCAGACCCTTCGAGCCGTCGCGGCGCGCGCCGGTGAAGGCGCCCGCCTCATAGCCGAACAGCTCGGCGTCGATCAGGCTCTCCGGCATCGCCGCACAGTTCAGCGCGACATAATGGTTGCGGGCACGGTTGCTCGCCGCGTGAATGGCGCGCGCGAACACGTCCTTGCCGACGCCGGTCTCGCCATACAGCAGCACCGGCAGATTGTGGTCGCCGATGCTCCGCAGCCGTTTGACACTTTTGATCAGGCCGGGATCGCGACCTGCGAGCCGATGCAGCGAATCGAAACGATCGACGGGAACGTCACGACGCTGAGTGGACGGCCTCGCCCGCAGCGGCGGCGCGACATGTCCCTGCCCGAGCGCGCTGCCGTCCGCGCGGCGCAGTTCGACGATCTCGTCCGCGCTGCGCGCAGCCCGATGCTCGAACTTGACGTAGCGCGACAGATCGATGCCGGTCGCGATCATGCCGTCGGTGAGGCCCAGCAGCGCGCGCGCCGAACGACAGGCGCCGACGATGCGGCGATCGTCGTCATAGGCGAGCAGGCCGCTGCCCCCGTCGCCCGGCACGGTGGCGATCCAGGCGTTCCGGAAATAGCCGCGGAAGATCGCGCCCTCCATCCGCCGCGTCGCCTCCATCGTCACGGCAAGCGCAAGCTGATGCGCGGCGCGTTCGAGATCCTCGCGGCACGAGGTGATGTTCACGGCACCGGCGAGCCGGCCGGCCTGATCGAACAACGGCGCCACGGCGCAGGAGAACATGTGCCACTGCGCGCGAAAATGCTCGTCGCGATGCACCAGGATGGGCTTCTCTTCGGCAAGCGCAGTGCCGAGCCCGTTGGTGCCCTCGAAGGTCTCGGCGAAATTCGAGCCGGTGTAGATCTTCCAGTCCAGAAACATCTTTGCGTCGGCTTCGCCCGGCAGGTGGCTGAACAGCATGGTCGCGTTCACGTCAGCGAGATTGACGCAGTAGCCGGCGTCGCGGAGGATACGGGCGAGATCGTCGAGCTCGGGGGTCACGAGCCTTATCGTCTCCTCCAGGGGCTCGGCGACGTGGCGAATCTCGGCTTCTGTCAGCGTTTGCGGCGGGCCCTGGCGGGCGGGGTCGAGCTTGTGGCTCACCAGGCAGCGCCGCCAGGAATTGGCAATGCGCGAAGAGGCATCGACGTCGGCCACGTGATTGGCGACGGACAAGACACGGGCGACATGGTTCGAGGCCGAAAGGCTGGCCATCGCGGACGTCTCCACCCTGCATTATTGTGCAAAGTCTGGCAGCACGGGCGGGGATGTCAATCGGGAACCGGGACGCAGTTGTAGGTCGCGATACCTCGGCGCCGTCATGGCCGGGCTTGTCCCGTCCATCCACGCATTGCCGCGCGTGCGAAAGAACGTGGATACCCGGGACAAGCCCGGGCATGACGGTGTGGATGCAGATTGCCTCAGGCGACTCGGATTTGCTGCACTGCGCTCACCACGTATCGATGCACGGCCGCTTCTTCTCCGTCCTCGCAGGCGGCTTCGGCACCGAGCGCACGCCCGCCATGATCCAGCGCCGCGTCTCGGCGGGGTCGATGACGTTGTCGATCTCGAACACCGAGGCGATCGAGACCGCCTTGCCGTTGGCATAGAGCTCGGCGACCTTATTGCGATAATAGGTCTCCCGCTCCTCAGGATCGGCGATCGCCTCCATCTCCTTGCGGAAGCCGAGGCGGACATAGCCCTCCAGGCCCATGCCGCCGAACTCGCCGGTCGGCCAGGCCGCGGTGAAGAAGGAGGCGTGGAAGCCGCCGCCGATCATCGACTGTGCGCCGAGACCATAGCCCTTGCGCAGCACGATGCCGAACAGCGGCACGGTAAGGCTCGCACCTGTCACGAACATGCGCGAGACGTGGCGCACGATCGCGGTCTTCTCGGCCTCCGGGCCGACCATGAAGCCGGGCGTGTCGCACAGCGAGACGATCGGCAGATCGAAGGCATCGCAGAGCTGGAGGAAGCGCGCGGCCTTGTCGCCGGCGTCGGCATCGATCGCGCCGCCGAGATGGCGCGGAACGTTGGCGATCAGACCAAACGGCTTGCCCTCAATGCGGACCAGCGCGGTGATCATGCCGACGCCGTAGTCGCGGCGCAGCTCCAGCACGCTGTCCTTGTCGGCGACGAGATCGATCACGCTGCGGATGTCGTAGACGCGCAGGCGGTTCTCGGGGATCGCACGACGGAGCAGGCGCTGATCGGCGGCCTGCCACTCCGTCACCGCGCCCTGGAAATAGGACAGGTATTTTTGCGCCACCCGCGTCGCCTCCTCCTCGTCCTCGACGAGGATGTCGATCACGCCGTTCGGCGACTGGAACGTAACCGGGCCGACCTCGGCCGGGTGATAGACGCCGAGACCGCCGCCTTCGATCATCGCCGGACCGCCCATGCCGATCGAGGCGTTCCTGGTGGCAATGATGACGTCGCAGCAACCGAGCATCGCGGCGTTGCCGGCAAAGCAGTAGCCGGAGACCACGCCGACAACCGGCACGAGGCCGGAGAGCTTTGCGAACTGGACGAAGGACGGGCCGTCGAGGCCGGTCATGCCGAGCCGGTCGGTGTCACCGGGCCGGCCGCCGCCGCCTTCGGCATAAAACACCAGCGGCACGCGCCAGTCTTCCGCCAGCGTCAGCATGCGGTCGATCTTCTTGTGGTTCATGTGGCCCTGCGTGCCCGCGAGCACGGTATAGTCGTAGGCCACGACGATGCAGCGGCTCCCCTCGGGGCCGAACCTCTCGGCATTCACCGTCGCAACACCCATCACGAGGCCATCGGCCGGCGTGCTCTTGATGAGATCGTCGAGCTTGCGGCGGCGCCGCTGCGCTGCAATCGCAAGGCTACCATATTCCATGAACGAGCCGTCGTCGACGAGCTGCGCGACGTTCTCGCGTGCGGTGCGCTGATTGGTGTTGCGGCGGCGCTCGACCGAGGCCGGCCGGTTCACATCGAGTGTATTGGCCTGGCGCGCGATCAGCTCGGCGAGATCGGGGCGGATGTGGTCGAGATCGACATCGGCTTCCGCCGCCGACGCATCGGCCGCGACGTCGAGCGGCTCCAGGTACATGATCGGTTCGCCATGCATCAGGGTAACGCCATCGCCGGCGACGAGCTTCATGACGCGGCCGCCCTGCTCGGCCATGACCAGATGCTCCATCTTCATGGATTCGATCACGGCGAGCTGCTGGCCCGGGCGCACGATCTCGCCTTCCTTCACCTGGATGGTGACGATGGTTCCCTGCAAGGGCGCAGCGACCATCACCGCGCCTTCGGGCACGATCTGCGCGACGTGCGTCTCCGCGCCATGGCCGCTTCGCTCGGTCGCGGCAAAATAGAGCGGCTTTGCCGCGCCATCGGCCGCCTCGACCAGCTTTGCGATGTTGCGATCGATGAAATCGGTCGCAATGCGGTTGGTCCTGAAATCGGGATGTGCGAGCACGGCCTGGAGGAAGGCGATGTTGGTGACGACGCCGTCGATCCTGAACTCGCGCAAGGCGCGCGAGGCTTTTGCCACGACGTCGTGCCAGGCTTCGCCCGGCGTATGCACGATGACCTTGGCCAGCAGGGAGTCGAACGCGGCGCTGGTCTTGTAGCCGGCGTAACCAAAACTATCGACGCGGACGCCGGGCCCCGACGGCGGCTCGAACACGGCGAGCACGCCGCCGGTGGGATGCGTCGCCCCCAGCTCGTCCAGCGTCTCCATGTTGACGCGGAGCTGCATCGCATAGCCCCGCGGCTTCGGGATGGCGCCCTGTGCTAGGCTAAGGGAGGCCAATGTTGCGCCGGCGGCGACCGCTAGCTGGGCGCGGACGAGGTCGAGGCCGAGCACTTCCTCCGTCACGGTGTGCTCGACCTGGAGCCGCGGATTGGCCTCGATGAACGCAAAGCTGTCCTCGGCCGTGCCGTCGACCAGGAATTCGAAGGTGCCGAGATTGTCGTAAGCCGCTGCGGTCGCGAGCTGCTTCGCAGCCTCGATGATGCGGCCGCGCAAGGCGTCGCTGAGCGACGGGCTCGGCGCCACCTCGATCAGCTTCTGGTGCCTGCGCTGGATGGTGCATTCGCGCTCCCAGAGATGGGAGATCGCGCCATGGCGATCGCCGATGATCTGCACCTCGATGTGGCGGGCCTGCCGGATCAGGCGCTCGGCATAGACGCCGTCGAAGCCGAACGCCGCCCTGGCCTCGGATTGGCAGCGCGCATAGGCTTCCGCGAGATCAGCGGCATTCTCCACGACGCGCATGCCGCGGCCGCCGCCACCGGCCATCGCCTTGATCACGATCGCCGCGCCCTTGCCGAGGGATTCGAAGAATGCCGTGATCTCCTCCAGCGACGAGGGCCCGCTGGTGCCGGCGATGATCGGCGCGCCGCAACGCTTGGCCAGTTGCCGGGCCGCGACCTTGTCGCCGAACAGTTCAAGCGCGGCCGGCTTCGGCCCGACGAAGGCGATGCCCGCATCCGCGCAAGCCTTGGCGAACGCGGCATTCTCGCTGAGGAAGCCATAACCGGGATGCACCGCGTCGCAGCCGGCGCTCTTCGCCGCCTTCACCACCGCTTCGATATCGAGATAGGCCCGTGCGCCGCGGCCGGGGATTTCGATCGCCTCGTCGGCAACGCGCGCGTGCAGCGACAGCGCGTCATCGGCCGGATGGATCGCGACCGTCGCGATGCCGGCATCGGCCGCCGCGCGCGCGATGCGGATGGCGATCTCGCCACGGTTGGCGATCAGGAGTTTCTTGAACGACATGCGGCGTCTCCATGCCCGCGGGCCGAGGCGCGGGTCGGCAGGTTCGATGATCCTGCTTCTTCACTTTAACCGCGCTCGTCAAGGGCGAGAAAGCCGGTCGCAATAGCCGGTCCCGCAGGCCGGAATATCAGTTGCCGGCGCGCGCCGTGACGAGGCGCATAATCCGCGTCACGGCAGATAGTATGAGCGCGATGTCAGGCCGCCCGCACGCCAGCAACGAAGGTGCTGACCTCGTTCTCCAGCGACTGCAGCTTCTGCGACAGCCGGCCGCTCGATTGCAGCACGAGGCCTGCGGCCTGGCCCGTTTCCGCCGTGGCGTCGGTGACACCGGAGATGTTCTGCGAGACCTGGTCGGTGCCGGACGCCGCTTCCTGCACGCTGTGGGCGATCGCCTGCGTCGCGGCGCCCTGCTCCTCGACCGCGGCGGCGATCGACGAGGAGATCTCGTTGACCTCCATGATGGTCTTGCGGATGCTCTCGATGTTGCCGACGACCTGGTTGGTCTCGGCCTGGATCGCGGTGATCTGCGCGCCGATCTCGTCGGTCGCCTTCGCGGTCTGGCTCGCCAGCGATTTGACCTCGCTCGCGACCACGGCAAATCCCTTGCCGGCCTCGCCGGCGCGCGCCGCCTCGATGGTGGCGTTGAGCGCGAGCAGGTTGGTCTGCGAGGCGATCTGGTTGATGAGGTCGATGACCTCGCCGATCTTGTGCGCGGCGGCGGCGAGCCCCTGCACGGTGTCGTTGGTGCGCTGACCGTCGGCGGCCGCCTTGTCGGCCACGCTTGCAGCCTGTGCGACGCGCTGGCTGATCTCGGTGATCGAGGATGACAGCTGGCCGGCGGCGGACGCCACCGTCTGCACATTGCTCGACGCCTGCTGGCAGGCGGACGCGACGAAGCTTGCGCGGTCGGTCGCCTTGTTCGCGGTCTCCGACATGCCTTGCGCGGCCTGCTGCATCGCGCGCGCCTCGGTGAAGACGTCGCGGACGACGGCCTAAACGCTCGCCTCGAACTTGCCGGCGAGATCGGCCATCGTCTTGCGTTTCTCGTCGTCGGCCCTCTGCTTCGCCTCCTGCTGCTCGGCATGCATGCGGCTCACCGCCGACGCATTGTCCTTGAACACGGCAAGCGCCTTGGCGAGCCCACCGACCTCGTCGCTGCGGTCGGTGTAGGGCACCTCGAACGCGCTGTCGCCGGCGGCGAGCCGCTCGGTCAGCGCGGTGATGTTCGCGAGCGGCCGGGTCACGCTGCGGCCGATCACGAAGGAGCAGGCCAGCACCAGGACCAGGACGGCCAGACAAATGTAGGCGAATGTCGTCGCGTTCTGGCGGAAAACGGCGTCGACGTCGTCGAGATAAATGCCGGTGCCGATGATCCATCCCCAGGGCGCAAAGCCCTTCACATAGGAGATTTTTCCGACCGGCTGCTCGAAGCCCGGCTTCGGCCAGAGATAGCTGTAGAAGCCGGCGCCCTGCTTGTTGACGACGTCAACGAAGCCCATGAACAGCGCATTGCCGGCGGGGTCCTTCATGCCAGAGAGATCCTTGCCGTCGAGCTCGGGCTTGATCGGGTGCATGACCATCTTGGGGGCCATGTCGTTGATCCAGAAATACTCGACCTTGTCATAACGCAGGCTCTTGATCGTTGCGATCGCGGCGGCCTGCGCCTGCTCGCGCGGCAGCTTCCCCTCGCTCTCGAGCTTCTGATAGTGCGTCAGGATGCCGTAGCCGACGTCGACCATGTGCTGCGTCTTGGCCTGGCGGTCGGCGACCATCTGCGCGCGCAGGGTCGAGAGCGCGATCGGCGCCAGAGCGATCATGCCGAGGAGGCTGATGCCGACAATCAGGACCAGCTTGAAACTGATGCGGGAGAAAAACATCGGTGCTCGCAAGAATTGGAAGGGCTGATATGCCAGTTTATCCCGCACCCCTTAGCGAAGCTTTAAGCATTCGAGTTCCCCAAATCCCCGCAAAATTGCTTCGGACGCTCTTTAGATCTAGAAGACCTCGATATCGGCGCTCCGAGCGTTGACTTGCGGTCGGCTCTGGCGGAACGATCCGCGCAGATCATCAGCGCAAGCTGTGGCGTGAGCTGCACAGAAGGCCAGAGGCTCAATGCATCAATCGACATATGGCAAGTCCCTCGACCTTCCCGCGCTGTGCGCGGCGGAGCGGCTCTTCATCTGGGGATTTCGGGCCAAGGCACGCAGCGGAAGCGCCGTTCCGACCGCGACCGATATCCAGCAAGTGTACGACCACTTTCGCGTGGGCGACGCCGTGCCCTCGCTGGAATCCATCATCGAGATCTTCGCTTGCACGGCGCATACGGCCATCGAAGTTCATTGCCCGACCTGTCCGAAGATGTCGGACAGCGAGCACGGAATCTTGCGGGCGATCGCCGCGGCACAGCAGGAACGCATCGACGTCGCCCGCGAGCAGTTCGAGAGCTGGCTGCCGCCGGTCGGTGCAGATTGGGCTCTCGCGCCCGTGCGCGGGCTTGCAACGATCTTCCGCATGGCCGGCCTCATCCTGCCCGACCGACACGTTCAGTCTTTCGACCATGACCGGACGATGGCGATGAAGAGCTGGCTGGTCGGAAGTCCCACGCTGCACTGACGGGATCGTTCATGCTCCACGACACGTGTGGTTCTGCGCCAGTCGAAAAAGCCGGCCAGCCGCGGCTCTGTCCGCTCCAGGCCGCGCTTGCGGTGCGTCCCTGCGTCGAGAGCTACGATGAATTTTCCCGCGTCGCGCTGTCGCTGTTCCGATTCATCGGAGCGGCCTATGCGACCGGCGCCTCCGATTGCTGGGAAGCGGCCTATCGCTTCGCCGACGAGGCGCCGGGCATCGCCGACAGTCCGCTGCTGGTGGCGCGCGCGGCTGCGCTCGTCAGGATCCTGCGCAGCGGCCGGCCGTGCGAACTGTGCTTCATGCCGCCCTCGTGCCGGCGCCTCTCGCAGGACGAGGCGGAATTGATGCGACTGCTGGCGGTCGCGCGCCGCAACCAGCCGGGCGAACTCGAATCCATCGTTTGCCAGTTCGTCGGGAACGAGAACGAGAACGAGATCGCGACGACCCGGGCCGTCAACGCGCTTGCCTTGTGCTGACGCTTTGATGGGTTCTAGTCGCATCTCCAGCGACCTTGCGCTATCAACATCGCCATGGAGACGCAGTGCTCGATGCCCTCCATAAAACCTCCAGACGGCCCCAGGGATCACCACCGCTGGGGTCGTCGTTTTGCGGCCCGACCTAACCGCCCTTCTTGCCGAGCACGAGATCGATGGTGTGAGCCGCGATCTTGCGCAGCTGCGGCTCGTCGCCGAAGGCACGTTCGAGCACGCCAAGGCCGCGCGTCACCGTGATGATGTGCAGCGCTGCGGCCGCAGGATTGCCATTGAACTCGCCGCGCTCTGCGCCTGCCGCCAACGTCTCTTGAACCAGCATGGTGATGCGCGAGACGAGGCCCGCAAAGGCCAGACGCGCGTCTTCATCCAAGCCTTCGCCTTCGGCCGCGCCGAGCTCCATCAATCCGCGCGTGGTCGGACATCCCCGCGGTGGCGAGCCCGAGCGGAAGTTGGTGATGGTTAGGTCGAAGAACGCGGTAAGGCGTTTTCGCAATGAGCCCGCGCCGAGCGCCTTTTGCAGGGCGAGGAGATAATCGCCCGCATAACGCTCATAGGCCTGGAGGAACAGCGCCTCCTTGCTGCCGAAGGCATTGTAGAGGCTGCCGCGCTGAACGCCGGCATCGCGCGCGATGTCCGATAGCGAGGTGCCGCGCACACCTTTGCGCCAGAACTGGTCGAACGCGATACGCAGGACATCGTCGTGGTCGAATTCGCGCGGCCTCAAATCCTGCTCCTCGGCATGGCAAAAATATTTGACACGATGTCAAGAACGTGATTTCTCGACACCACGTCAAAAACTAATAGGGATTGATAGTCCATTCCGTCAATGGGCCCAATGGCCGGCGCTTGCGTGCGCCCTGGCCGATCGGGCCCGCATGCCAAAAGGGACCAGCTCATGCCTCTCCTCCACATCTCGATGCGCGCCGGCAAACCGGAAGCCTATCGGCAGGCGATCCTCGATGGTTTGTACCGCGCCATGCGCGAGGCGCTGAACGTGCCCGAGGGCGACGAGTTCATGACCATCAGCGAGCATGACGCCTCGAACTTCCGCTGCGGCAATGCCTATGGCGTCAAACGCAGCGACGACGCCGTGCTGATCCAGATCACCGTGTTCGCATCGCGCACGGCGGAGCAGAAGAAGGCGCTGTACCGACGGATCGCGGAGCAGCTTGGTGAGAACCCGGGCATCCGGCCGGAGGACGTGTTCGTCAACGTGCTCGATGCCCCCGCGCAGAACTGGTCCGTCGGCCACGGCATCGCGCAATTTACGTGAAGTGAGGGGCTTGCTTCTAGCGTGATCGCTCGCTTCATCCACCCGCAACGCACGCCGCCATGATCCCGTCGAGCTCGGCCTTCGAGAGCACGCCGAGTTCGGCGATGAAGACGATCCGTGATCGCGGCGCGCCCGGCGCTGTCGCATCGCCAGGGGCGAGCGTCGCGCGGCCGGCGGCGAACTGAAACACCATCTGGCGCCCGGGTTGCTCGACGGTCTCGAACAGGCCTTTTGCGCGCGCAAGCTTTGGCGCAAGACGGCCGATCGCCTGCTGCAGGCGCGGCAGCGACAGCGGCTGATCCGAGGTCCAGCTCAGCGTCTCGAAGCGCTCTTCTGCCGGGCGTTTCGGCCCCGGCTCGCGCGGCGCGGGCGCACGATCAACGACCGCGGGAAACAGCAGCGCGGACGGAATCTCGCCGTGCCTGGCATCGATCACGACGACGGGGACACGCTGCGCGCGGATGGCTTCGCGCATGCGGGTGCCTGCGCTCTCGTCCGCCAGATCGAGCTTGCTCAGCGCCACGATATCGGCGACGCGCAGCTGCGAACGATGCAGCGCATCATCCAGGGCCACAGGCAACGTCGCCGCATCCATCACGCAGAGCACCGTTTCCAGCGGCGCCTCGCGCAGGATCACGGGATCCATCAGGTTGCGGACGATGTCGGCGGGATCGGCGACGCCGCTGGTCTCGATGACGATGTATTCCGGCTTGGGATCGCGTCGCAGCAGCGTCGAGAGCGTGCGCAGGAGATCGCCTTCGAGCGAGCAGCAGATGCAGCCATTGGCGAGGCTGACCACGCCGTCGCTCGCACCCGCGATCAGCTCCGCGTCGATGTTGATCGCGCCGAAATCGTTGACGATTGCCGCGATACGCCGTCCCTCCGCATTCGCCAGCAGATGGTTGACGACCGTCGTCTTGCCCGCCCCCAGAAAGCCCGTCACCAGGAGAATGGGGACCGGCATGGGATCAGCCCTCGACGACGGGGCGACGCACGGGGCGGCCGGGCCGCGCCGCCACGTCCAGCATGCCATCGCTGATCAGCAGCTGGCCGCTGACGATCAGATGCCGCACGCCTTCCGACGGACGGTTCATCGCCGTGAAGGTCGCGCGGTCCGAGAGCTTCTCGTAGTCGAACACGACGATATCGGCATCGGCGTCCTTCGCGAGCCGGCCCTTGGCGCGCATCGCCGGCGTGCTCTGCGACAGGATCTCCGCGGGGATCAGCGCGCATTTGCGCACGCCTTCCAGCAGCGACACGGCCTTGCGCTCGCGCACCCATTCGCGGATGAACTTCGTGAAGCAGCCGGCCGAGCGCGGATGCGAGGTGGCATCATCCGGCAGCGGCCAGGCATCGCCGGTGTAGGTCTTGCCGTCCGACGTCGTCCACGGCATCGCATCTGACGCGATCGCGCCGCCGGGATACAGCACTGACATGTCGAGCAGATCGCGATGATGCGCATTGTTGTCGGTATCGAGGATGTGCCAGAGAACCAGCGAGGACGGCTCTTCGGCCTGCGCCTTCAGCAGCTCCTCGCGATCGCGGAAGCGGTGACCGTCGGTCACGCGCTGCACTGAGTCATAACCGGTGCCGTTGCGCTCGACGAACTGGGGATCACTGAAGAAGGCCGCGGCCAGCACGGTCGAGCCCGTGCCATAGGGATAGGCCTCGACCGTGATGGGCAAGCCCTGCGCCTGCGCCTTTTCGACCAGCACACGGCAGCGCTCGATGTCGGTCTTGCTCGACGAGTTGAAATGGCAGATGTGCATGTGCGCGCCGGTGGCGCCGGCATAGCCGATCAGGCGGATATAGGCTTCCGCCGCACTTTCGGGGTCGACGCGCGACATGTAGGCGACGTGGGTGAAGGTCGGCACGTCCTGCCTGGCTGCGAGCTGACAGACCGCCGTCAGCTCCTGCACGCCAGCACCCGGCGCATAGGCGTTCAGGATGCCGATGCCGATGCCGCCCTCGTTCAGGCCGCGCGAAAGACGCTCGAGGATGCCGGCGACCTCCGCATCGCTCGCCACGTTGTCCATCCAGCGGCGATCGCGCATGGCGTTGCCGAACGCCTCCAGCGAGCTCTCCGCATTCGAGCCGGTCATCGCGCCGATGCGCGCAAACGCCCAGTTGGTGGCGGCGCCGTAGTTCAGCACGCGCCCCTTCCGCGCCTGGCGCTCATACCAGGAGGCGACCGGCAGCACGCCGGCCTCGAGATCGAGCGTCGTCGTCACACCGTCGAACGCCTGCATGCGATCGGCCGGGATCGACTGGCCATGCGCGTGCAGATCGATGAAGCCCGGCGCGACCACGAGCCCTGTCGCGTCGATCACCCGCTCGGCGCCGCCGAGGCCCGTGCCGACCGCGGCGATCTTGCCATCCATCACCGCCACATCGCCAATGGCATCCATCCCGCTTGCGGGATCCACCACCCGGCCGCCAGAGATCACCAAGCTGCTCATGTCGTCACTCCGCATGCTATTGCCAGAACCTCCGAAGACCCGGCAGCAGCTCCGGAGGCGCGGAGCGCATAGTGCAGATTTTGGGGAGAACGACTACCGCCACTGATGCCGATGCTGCATGCGCTCGCAACCTCGCGGCATGTCTTGCCCGACGGGCAACGGCCCAACAAGCCTCCGGTAGAACGATGGAAAAGATCGCTATAAGGTTGCCGTCGCGGCAGGTCGCGTTGCCTGCGTCGGGATCATCGGCAAATGTATCGCGCAAGGGGGGGCGGAATGTCTGCAATGTCAAATCAGGGCCTGCGCATCGGCTGCAGGGCAGCTTTGATCATCTCCATCGTCGTCTCGGCGGCAAGCGCGTTTGCGGCCACCCCACAAGATCTGAACGATTGTCAGGACAACAGCGATGTCCCGCGCATGATGGCAGCGTGCAGCAGCCTCTCCCAGGACGCCAGATTGCCTCCCGATGCAAGATCCATGGCGCTGCTCAAGCATGGCTTCGGAAATTTTGCACTCGGCAACATGGATGCGGCTCAAGCCGACTTTACCGAGGCGGTCAGGCTCAACCCGAAGAACAACTACGCTCATCACGAGCTGGGACTGACCTTGGCCAAAAAGGGCGACAACACACGCGCAATCGCTTCGCTCACCGAGGCCATCAATCTTGATCTCTCAGGTGCCGCAAGCCGGTTCATTCGCGGACAGATTTATATGTCCGAGGACAGGCTGGACGAGGCGATCCGGGATTTCACCGATGCCATCAGGCTTGGACCCGACAAGAACACCACCTTTGCCAAAGACCAGGAGGTGAGTCGTCCGGAGGCCGATCGCGTCGCGGCTGACTACTACGCGGCCCGAGGGGATGCGTACTATCGGAGAGGCGATTTCAGGGACGCTGCTTCGGACTATAACCGGGAGGCACGGTTTTCCGATCCCGACGGCTACGGCGTGATTTGGGGATCGGTGGCGCGGATGCAGGGACGATCCGCCGATGCGGACATCGCGCTGTCCACCGCACTCGACAAGGGCCAGCTCAGGGATTGGCCGAGAACCGTCGGCGAATTGCTTATCGGCCGGATCACTCCCGCCGCAGCCCTGGCTTCGGCCAAGAATGCAGATCAAACCTGCGAGGCCCACTATTACGCTGGGATTGTTCAGCTCAAGAGCAAAGATGCAGTCGCGGCCCGGAACGAGTTTGCAGCCGCGCGAGACGGATGCCCGACCTCGTTTCGAGAGTATCGTGCCGCCATTGCCGACCTGAAGCGATTACAGTCGCAGTGATCGCAGAGGCGGACAGATTCCCAGTCGCAATTCCCATGTTAACGGTCTCGATCAGGACGTCATTGTTTTGAGGCGCGTGAACTGGTCTGTGAGATGGGAATCCAGGATACCGGCGGCCACGATGGGCTTGGCCACGGTCGCAGCCTTGTTCCGAGATGGATTTGCCTTCCTACACCAATAGGGATCGGTGCCGTTCAGCCGGGGAAGGTTCTCGGACAGCAAGCGGAGATAGAACTCTCGCGCAAAAGAAATGGCGCTCCCTAGGGAAGAGTGAATAGCCTTGGATTTCAATGGGCTTGCCAGTTGTTCAGCGGTCAAACAGCCCATTGAAACACAATGGGTATTTTCGCGATTGGCAAACCTTCGCGCGCTCAGTCGTTCCAGTCCATCATGGGCTAACTTGAGCAAGCTTCAGCAAACAAAGTCCGACGAGATCACACCCTAGATGATCATCTGACCATGGAAATGGCTGGTTCGAACAAGACACGCGACTACTATATCGTGGCCGTTTCGTCCGTCTCGTTTCTTTATGTCGTTTTGCCTATCTTGCAGACGCTGTCGTTTACGTCTGCTTCTCAAGCGAGATGGTGTCATGTCGTTCCAACCCAGGCGCGCTGGCCCTTCGATCGCATCGAGACGAGACCGGCGCGCGGAGACCTTCACTCCAGGTAGTGATCGCGGCTACCGGCATTCCTGAAATCAACATGAGTGCGCAGGCCTCGCGGCAGCGACTGCTGCACGTTCAACGTTCAGGCCTCGCCTGAGCGAGACGCCGGTCGAGGGCCAGCCAGCCCGTCTTGCGGCAGCTTCAAACAATCGTCAGACCCGATGGTGACATCATGACTCTTACTCTCGCCACTCCGGCACGCGATCGAATCATCGAACCGATGATCGCGCTTGCACATTGCACGAAACAGGACCGGATCATCGTAGCCGGCTCCAGGGGCGTCGAACTGATGTTCGAGCTGCAACGCCTCGGCTACGCTCACGCAGCCGCTACGGCAAACTGCGGCCGTCCGGCCGGCCAATACGACGTAGCGTTGGTCGATTGGCGGCGGCGCACGTTCAATGCGCTTGAGCCAGTGCTTGATTGGCTGGCGGACTTCTTGCGTCCCAACGGCGTGCTGGTCGTCTGGGTTGATCCGCAGAAGGCCGCCTCCAACCAGGCCCTTCGCCAGTCGTTGGAAAGGCGCGGCTTTGTCATCGAGGCGGGAACCGTCCATGAATGCGGCTGCGCCGTTTCAGCGCGGCGCAGAGCAATGAATCCGGTTCGCAAAGCGGCGTGACCTGTCTGATCCCACCGCTGCGACACGGGCGCCACGGCCGCCTGCGTCGTCGCAGCAACCTGTCCGGCACAGGCCGGACACAAGAGACGACCGCCGCAGCATGGGCCTCGCGCAAACCGCCAGGTGCCACCGCAGCGGCGGCCATGTACGGGAGGATGCCAAATGGCAAAAACGGAAGCCTGGCACGCTGCCGGCGAGCGCCGCACCGTGGAAACCAAACCGCCCGTTCCGCGCGCGATCCTGGTCGGCGTCCAGCTTCCGGGCGTCGATGACGTCGCGCACGCCGCAAGCATCGAAGAGCTGGGCCGCCTGGTAAATACGCTCGGTTACGAGGTCGTTGGCACGATATCGCAGAAGCGCGACGAGATCGACGGCGCGACGGTGCTCGGCAAGGGGCGGCTCGAGGAACTCGCGGCGATGACCGGCGGCACGGGCGTCGTCGGATCGATGGCGGTACCGCGGAAGTCGAAGGCCCGCGAACGCTTTCAGGACGGCGACGGCAAGAAGCCGAACGCCAGGCAGCCGGAGCCTGATTCGGAGGTGCAGCCGAAGCCGGAGTTTGTGATCTTCGATCATGAAATCTCCCCAGGTCAGGCCCGCAACCTGGAGCGCGCGACCGGCGCGCAGGTGCTCGATCGGACCGGCGTGATCGTCGAGATTTTCCATCGTCACGCGCACAGTCGCGAGGCGAAGGTGCAGGTCGAGATCGCGCGGTTGAAGTACGTGTCGCCGCGCTTGCGGGAAGCGCCGGGCAGCGGACGGCAGCAGGGGCCCGGCTCGGGCGAGACCGATCTCGAACTTGATCGCCGCAAGATCCGCGATCGCCTCGCGGAACTAAAGGAACAGCTGGATGATATCCAGCGAGACGGCGACCAGCGTCGGTCCGCGCGCCGCGATCAGCTTCGGGTCGCACTCGTCGGCTACACCAACGCGGGGAAGTCGTCGCTCATGCGGGCGCTCACGGGCAGCGAGGTGCTGGTCGCGGACAAGCTGTTCGCGACGCTCGATACGACGGTGCGTGCCCTGCAGCCCGAGATGAACCCGCGCGTGCTGGTCTCGGACACTGTCGGGTTCATCAAGAAGCTGCCGCACGATCTCGTCGCGTCATTCCGTTCCACGCTCGCCGAAGCGCTCGAAGCGTCGCTGTTGTTGTTCGTCGTCGATGCGTCCGATCCGGCGTACGAATCGCAGCTCGAGGTGAGCCGCAGCGTGCTGCGCGAGATCGGCGCGGAAGCCGTCCCGTCGCGTCTGCTTTTCAACAAGATTGATCGCGTCAGCGAGGCGGACCGGGCCGCCCTCCACGCAAAGCACCCGGACGCGATCCTGCTTTCCGCAATGTCGCCCGCTGACGTAGCCTCGCTACGCGAGACGATCATCGCGTTCTTCGAAGCTGCAATGGTGGAGGACCAGTTGGTACTGCCCTACGCGAAGCAGGGGCTGCTCAGCGACGTGTATGAGCATACGTGCGTACTCTCCGAGGACTACGATGCCACTGGCCGGATCATGAGGGTACGCGGCCTGCCCGACGCGATCACGCGGCTGCGAAGAACGCTCGCCGTCCCATGAGTTCGGCCGCCGACCCGTCGGGTACAAAGACGATTCAGACAGGAATCAGCGATGCTAGAGCCCTTTCCGTTCCGATGGAATCGGAACGGGGCTCTGGATTCTTGATTTTGACGCGTTTTCTTGACGCGAACCGGTGTCCACTTCGCTGGAAAACGCTTTAGGTCGGCACCGCGACGCAGGCTGTTGGCGCAACGGCTCGCCGGCTGCGCGCCACGAGCAGGAGATGGGTGGCGCGGTCCATGAACTCCGTGCGCGAGGCATACGCCTTCTCGAGCCGCTCGAGTTCATCCGCAAGCTGACCTTCGCCCGTCGGAGCGCGGGGATTCCACCGTGAATCCGGCATAAATCGACTGTGAAAGAGGTCGAGGCCCCGCACATCCTCGATGTCGAAACAGCCGGTGAGATAATTTCGCAATTCAACCGCGGTAAACAAATGAAAGCTGAATGCAATCTGCCTGCCGTCGCTGAGGTCGATTTCGCAGCGGTCCCTGACGTGATCCTGTTTCAATCGGCGGACTTTCTCGATCGAGTCCACAAAGGCCGTTGGCATACTGCCGATCGGACGTACCGTGGTTATGAAATATCCCGATGTGACGCGTGCGATCTCTCTCGAGATTTCCGGCAGGCGTGCGACGGGCAGATGGCTCAGCGCGCTGTACAGGCAAAGAGTCAGATCAACCGAGGCATCCGCTTCCGGCAGCCGGTCCGAAAGGTCGGCGACGTCGAATGTGACACTTACGCCTGGAAGGCTGGAGAGATTTCGCGCAGCCCATTGCGCCCGCTGTATTTGCGCCTGTGCGATGTCGAATCCGCGCGCGGTAATGCTGCTGAATCCGAGCACGTGCGCGCGGATGACCAGTCGGCGCAGCCAGGTACCGGGTCCGCAACCCGCATCCAGGAACCTGACTGAGCTTGCGCCGGAAGCCCGTAGGTCGGTCAGTTTCTTCTCCAATACGGCCCAGACGCAGCGGTCTGCGTACGCGTGCATTCCGTCAAAGGCAAAGAGCCGCGAGGGATCCCCGTCAGCGTAAGAGACATAATCGTCACCAGCCTGGTTGTAGATATCGGCAACGTCATCAGTTGCCTCATTATCAACTGCCTGGACAGAGTGCCCAACGCTATGGGGGACGGGCAAATTTGACGCCCATTTCCGCGCAGGGATTGAATCGTGGTCAAACATGTCCAGCCTGCCAGATATGAAATGGGGTTTCCACTTTTGCGGCTCATGCGGCTTGAGAGCCGGCCGACGCGCAGAAGGTGTGCCGGAGGCGATATGAAATCGAGACTGATTGCTGTTGTGATTAATAGGCGCTTCATATACGGCAGATTCAACTCAGCCAGTTTGTCGCCGTTCACCGGCGAAAATTCGCCGCTTGCCGATCGAGACCACCCCTCCCGAAACATCGACCGGTCACTGACACTGCAACTCGTTCAGTTGCTGTGCAAATTGGCAAACCAACATCGCGCAAAGTGGCAAACCTGCCGAGCGGCTTGTGCGATCAATCGATTAGCGCACGGCGTCGCGCTCCAGAAGCGGAGCGGCATCGTACAAGATCGCAGAGTATCGTGGATTTGGCGCTCCCTAGGGGAATCGAACCCCTGTTTCAGCCTTGAGAGGGCCGCGTCCTAACCGCTAGACGAAGGGAGCGTGAGGGCTAGCCAATAACCTCGAAATTTGTCCGCCGCAAGGACCCGAACGAGCCTTTTACGGCTCATTGGCAAATTTCAGCTTTCCGGCCGGCTTCAGGGTGTGGGCGTCGAAGGTGCGGATCTCGACGACGCCGCCCACGTCCAGCGTGACCACGAGGCGGTCGCCGGCGACCCCGGTCGAGACGATCCTGGCGCCCTTGGGCAGGGCGGCGGTGACGTCGCCGGCCATTTCGGACGCCCTTCCCTCCGACTTGAAAAGGCGGTAGCCCACCGCAATCAGGACGGCGCAGATTGCCAGCGCCGTGGTCAACCCCACGATCAGCATCATCCGCCGCACCCGCGCGAACAGCGCGGCCTGCTCGGGGCTCGGTTCGGGAACAGCGGTATCAGACGTCGTCATGGAAAATTTTGGCTCTGCGCAAAGGTTGGAGGTGGTGGTCGCCGGCGACGAGGGCTCGGCCCGGCTCGACCGCGTGCTGGCGGCGCACCTCACCGACCTGTCGCGATCGAGGCTGAAAGCCCTGATTTTGGCGGGCGCGGTGAGCCTCAAGGACGCCGCGATCCGCGACCCCGCTTATCACGTCACATCCGGCGATACGATCACAATCGACGTGCCGGAGGCGGCTCCGCCCGAGCCCAAGGGCGAGGATATCGCCCTCGATATCGTGTTTGAGGACGACGACATCGTCGTCCTCAACAAGCCGAAGGGCCTCGTCGTGCACCCCGCGGCCGGCCACGAGACCGGCACGCTGGTCAATGCGCTGATCGCCCATTGCGGCGGCTCGCTCTCCGGCATCGGCGGGGTGCGCCGGCCCGGCATCGTGCACCGGCTCGACAAGGACACGACCGGGCTGATGGTGGTCGCCAAGAACGACCTTGCCCATGCCTCGCTCACCGCGCAATTCGCCGACCACGGCCGGACGGGGGCGATGCGCCGCGGCTACATGGCTTTCGCGTGGGGGCTGCCGGGACGCCACCGCGGCACCGTCGATGCGCCGATCGACCGCCACCCCTATGCGCGCGAGAAGATGGCGGTGCGCCAGGGCGGCCGCGAGGCGGTGACGCATTGGGAGCTTCTGGAGAGTTTTGCGGGGCGCGACGGCAAGCCGATCGCCTCCCTGCTCGCCTGCGAGCTCGAGACCGGACGCACCCACCAGATCCGCGTCCACCTCGCCCATATCGGCCATCCCCTGATGGGCGATGCCGTCTATGGCCCGCATTTCAAGACCAAGGCGAGCCACCTCGGCCCGGAGTCGCAGGCGACTCTGGCCACGCTTGGGCGGCAGGCCCTGCATGCCTATTTGCTGGTATTGGAGCACCCGAGAACCGGAGAATTACTCCACTGGGAAGCGCCTCTGCCGAAGGATTTGCTTCTCCTCCAGGGCGCCCTGAAAGCGGCGCTATGACGCAGGCCGCCTTGGAAA
The DNA here is from genome assembly GCF_029953005.1 of Bradyrhizobium sp. Mp27. Classification (NCBI taxonomy): domain Bacteria; kingdom Pseudomonadati; phylum Pseudomonadota; class Alphaproteobacteria; order Hyphomicrobiales; family Nitrobacteraceae; genus Bradyrhizobium; species Bradyrhizobium sp. Mp27. Next base: position 36,243 of record NZ_JASAUS010000019.1, read on the forward strand.
AGCGTTACATTACAAAAAGTTATAGCTGCCACACGGGGACGTGACGTCAGCAATCCTTCCCTTTTTGACCCCCCATAGGGTATATTGCGCTTGCGTTGGAAATGACCAACGGAACATCGCAGCTACGGCCGGCTTTAACACAGCGGTCGTCTGCCTGGCCCGCCGCTATCGGGGGCCTGAACCTTGGAGGGCTTCATCATGGCCCGTACCGCTGCTTTGCCGGTCCTCAATGGAGAATCCGGCCTTTCTCGCTACCTCGCCGAGATCCGCAAGTTCCCGATGCTGGAACCCCAGCAGGAATACATGCTCGCCAAGCGTTGGCGTGAGCATGACGATCGCGACGCGGCGCACCAACTCGTCACCAGCCATCTCCGCCTCGTGGCCAAGATCGCCATGGGCTATCGCGGCTACGGCCTGCCGATCTCCGAGGTCGTCTCGGAAGGCAATGTCGGCCTCATGCAGGCGGTGAAGCGTTTCGAACCCGAAAAGGGGTTCCGTCTCGCCACCTACGCGATGTGGTGGATCAAGGCGTCGATTCAAGAGTACATCCTGCGTTCCTGGTCGCTCGTGAAGATGGGCACCACCGCGAACCAGAAGAAGCTGTTCTTCAACCTGCGCAAGGCGAAGAGCAAGATCAACGCGCTGGACGAGGGCGATCTCCGCCCCGACCAGGTGAAGATCATTGCCAAGCGCCTCGGCGTCACCGATCAAGACGTGATCGACATGAACCGCCGCCTCGGTGGCGACGCGTCGCTCAACGCTCCGATCCGCGATGACGGCGAAGCCGGTGAGTGGCAGGACTGGCTGGTCGACAACACGCCCAACCAGGAAGCCATGCTGGCGGAGCACGAGGAGTATGACGAACGCCGTGACGCGCTGAACGGCGCCATGGGCGTGCTCAACCCGCGCGAACGCCGCATCTTCGAGGCTCGCCGCCTCGCCGATGAGCCGATGACGCTGGAAGACCTTGCCGCCGAGTTCGGCGTGTCGCGCGAGCGCGTCCGCCAGATCGAAGTCCGCGCCTTTGAAAAGGTGCAGGCCGCGGTCAAGGGCACGATCGCACGGGCGGAACAGGCCGCGCTGGAAGCCGCGCATTAAGCGGGCTTTTTTCGCGGTAGATATTGGCGGATCGACAAGAGACAGAAAGCCGGCGGCAACGCCGGCTTTTTTGTTTGCGGCGGTGCTCTGTTTGAGTGATCCGCCGTGCCTTCTCTGCGCGATGCGAAGCGCGCCGCACTCGCTGTCATGCCCGGCTTGACCCGGGCGATGACAGCGGTGGTTGTGGCTACAGTTGGCCGAGAGTCTTGCCACGTGGGACCGCCATCACGGTCTCCTTCCCGTGCCCGACGTAGAACCGAACCTGCCTTGAACCCGCGCGTGCGGTCGACCGACCCAGAATGATCGGGCCGGCGGCCTCAACTGAACGGACACCAACCGTGTCGATCATCCTGCAATCCACCGTCGGCGGCTTCTCCGCCCAGTTCATGCGCAAGCTGCCGCTGGTCGAGCAGGCGATGCGCGAGCACGGGCTCGATCCCGCGGAGTTCGTCATCTCCAAGGATTATGCCTCGACCGCGACGATCCCGCTCATCGGCCCGTTCTTCTATAATTACAGCGTGTTCTTCGGCGACGAACAATTCACCGTCACCGAGCCGAACGACATGGTGTTCCTGGATTACTTCTTCAAACGCGTGCTGGCGTCGGACGGTCCGCCGGAATTGCCACGGCGGCCGGGATTGATGCGACGGCTGTTCGGCTGGATGGCGCAGCCGGTTTAGCTCGTCATTCCGGAGCGCGTCATGAATGCTTCCCGCTCAATCGTCCTTGTCGATCACGCTTGCCGCAGGACGCTTGCTGATGTATGTGCTGCGCCCGGCGCGACATCGCGCCTTTGTTGTTCAGCGCAACCAAGGGAGGCGGCATGAAAAGTAGATCGATACGTTCTGACCGCCGACCTCTTTGATCGGCAATCGGTCATAAGCTGAACGCCGCTTCGCGGCTGTTCTCAATTCATTGCATCTGGCTGCGAGGGGCGCACGCAACACGGCGTCGCGCCGTGTCGTCATGTATTTGCGGTTCGTTACACCGCTCATCCACCCGCACAGTCGCGTGGAGAGCGGCTTCTTTCGTGCGTCCTGGTATGTCCAGCGAAACAACTGTCCGGACTGGATCCGGCATGAGCTCTCGGACCAGTTCAATTGGTTCGCGCAGCATCTGCCGCTTCCTGGACGCATCGCGCGTCACTTCAAGCGGCGCGATTCGATCTGGGGCATTTGCTGGTTCGATCCTCAAGCCCGCGAGGCTGTCAGCCGCGCGCGCTACTGCGCTTGGCTGCTCGAGGAGGGTGGCCTGCCGGTGCGCACGATTACAACCTCGCGCCAGCGCGAAGTGATCTGGCGCGACGCGCACCAGATCGTCACGAAGCCTTCCGCCGATCTTCCCAAGGCATTCCCCTGAGCCTGGGAAGACCCGGTGGACTTAGGATGGCAATGAGAGCCGATAGCGATCGCTCTCGATGGCCGTCCGGCACCGGAGGTTTCGGCCTTCGGTTTGCCGGACGCGCCTGCTCGTCACTCCCCCCACGTCCGCGCCAGCGTCGCGAGCCAGCAGCCTTCGCAATAGCGGGCGTCCTTGTAGTCGATCCAGTTGTGCGCATAGACGTGGTCGAGCGGGATGCCGTAGCGCGCGCGCAGCACCTTCACGAGGATCTTCCAGGCCGCGACCTGCGCCTCGGTCGGGCCCGCGGTGACATCCGGATAGTTGCCGGCGAACTCGACGCCGATCGAGTTGTCGCGCACCACCTGGCGGTAGGTCGAGCGGTTGTCGATATACTTGTTGTCGTTGCGGTTGGCGCCGTCGCCATGGGTCGGCACCAGATTCTCGGCGACCGCCCAATAGACCGTGCCGTCGGTCTCGACCCACACGGTGACGCCGCGGCGCGTCGGGTTCTTCGACTGCTCCGCCGCGCCGCCGCGCGCCGAGCCTGTCGGCCCCTCGGTCTGGTGAACGATGATGTTGCGCCAGGGATGGGCGTCGCGGACATCGCCCCATGGCGCGAGCCAGACCATTTTCAGGCCGGGAATGTCAGGCGTGCCGGAGACGCGCGCGATCTTTGCGAGTTCGGCATCCGTTGCAGCGGCTGGGGTGAGCAGAACAAGGGCGGCGAGAAAAGCCGCGAGCAGGCGGAATATCATCATACGGGTCCAAGGCGAGCCCAAATCCTAGCAGGCTTCATGCGAATTTGCGCGTGGCCTCGCCGAGCCCGGGCCGCTCAGGCGAGAGCGGCGGGGCCGGATCGTAGACGGCAAAGTCGTTCTTGCCGTTTTTCTTGGCGTCATAGAGGGCGTGGTCGGCATGGGCGATGAGGCGGTCCGGAAACTGGCCGATGCCGCGGTCCCATTCGGCAACGCCGATCGAGATCGCGATCGGGATGTCCCTGGTCGTACAGGCCGCGGCGTCCTGGCGGCAGACCTCGAGCACGCGGCGGGCGATCGCGGCAGCCTCGCGCAGGGACGAGGACGGCAGCACGACGCAGAACTCGTCGCCGCCGGTGCGAGCCAGCATGTCGCCCGGCCGCAGCCGCGTTTGCGCCATCAGGGTGAAGTGCTGCAGGCAGGCATCGCCCGCGGCATGACCATGGGTGTCGTTGATGGCCTTGAAGCCGTCGAGATCGATCACCATCAGCGAGAACGGCTCGCCGCTGCGCTCGGACCGGGCGCATTCCTCGGACAGGCGCTGCAACAAATGCCGCCGGTTGGCGACGCCGGTGAGATCGTCGAGCAGCGCGAGGTCGGCGACCTCGTTGCGCAGGCGATCCATCGCCATGAGCAGGAAGCCGAAATTAAGCGTCATCGACAGGAACAGGAGGCCCAGCACCATGACGCCATGAGCCTGACCGCCGGCGCGCGCGGAGAAATCGTGGCCGAGTAGATTGCCCAGCGTGCGAACCGCAAAGATCCCGATTATGGTGAGGATGACGATGCCGGACAGCCGCGCGCCCGGGCTGACGCGGCCTTCCGGCGGTGCCAGGAGCAGACGCAGCGCCAGCACCAGCGGCAAGGCCTGGCCGAGCGTGTAGCTGAGCATGCGCAGCTGCATGTGCTCGAAGCCGACCATGAAGAACACGACGCCGGCGAGGCTTAGCACGCCCGTCGCGGTCATGACGCGCCATGAGACCGGCCGATCATAGAAACGCTGAATGCCCATGGCGGCGAGGCAGCTCGCCGCGATGATACCGGCAGCGCCGACAAGAAGCGGCAGGGGAGAGGCGACGAACAGGCGGACCAGGGCCGTCATCGCGCCGGCGGCGCCCACGAACGACGATGCCATCCAGAACCGCGCGGCCGCAAATTTCGGATAGGAGCGCGTCACGTAGGCCCAGATCAGGCCAAGCGCCAGGAAGTTGACGACGAAGACCGTCCAGAGTGTCGGTACGTTCAGCATGGCGCGTGCGGCACGCGCAGCGTCGCACCCCCCGTCTCTGGCAGCCGTTCGTCCATGACACTTTCCCCGCGTTCTTGCGGAGAAGAATGCGCGGATTGCACTTAACGGAACCTCACTGCGATCTGCGAAAGCTCGCCCTTGGTTTTGGATTCATGAACAGTGCGCCGCGATTATCGGATCGTTAGGCATGTCGCAGCCTCCCTGCGCGGCCACGCCGATGCGCATCGCGATGCGGATTCGTGGGCAAAAATCACCCAAAAATGCATCTGAGCTGTGGATAACGTAATGACACAGATGTGACAGCACGGGGCAGCCGCCCGCGAATCTGCTGAGTTTGTGGTCGAGGATGTTGCGAGGCTGGCCCTCCGCCGAGCATCCCTCGTGTCGCGTTTAACCATGAACCCTTGAGAGGATACTATGGCTAAGAAAGCGAAGAAGGCGAAGAAGGCGACGAAGAAAAAGGCCAAGAAGGCCGCGAAGAAGAAGTAGCCAGCATGTTCTTTGCCCGGGTGGAGCCTCGCTCCGCCCGGGCGTCGGGTAAGGTCGAGAGAGTCTAGGGATGGCGGGCACAAGGCCCGCTTTTTTATTGGCCGCACTCAGCTGCGGCGTCTCCCCGCAAGCGGGGAGAGGTGAAGGAGAAGCCTACCGCTGCGCGAACGCCAGCTTGGCGCCGAGCGCGGCAAAGCCGGCGGCAAAGCTGCGGCGCAGCCAGGCCATGACATGCGGGCGGGAGATGACGCGCTCGCGCACCGACGCCGCACAGAGGCCGTAGAGGACGAACACCGCAAAGGTCATCGCCATGAAGGCGCCGCTCAATTCCAGCATCCGCGCCAGCACATGGGCTTCGTCCACCGCAATGAACTGCGGCAGAAAGGCCAGGAAGAAGATCGACAGTTTCGGATTGAGGATGTTGATCAGGAAGCCGGTGACGATGACGCGGCGGCCCGACCGCTCCTTGATCTCGCCATCGACCGCCAGCGCTCCGGTCTCACGCAGCGCCTGCCAGGACATGTAGAGCAGATAGGCGACGCCGCCCCATTTCAGCGCGGCAAAGGCGAGCGCGCTGGTGTGCAGCACCGCGGCAAGCCCGAGCATCGCAGCCATCATGTGCGGCACGATCCCGAGCGTGCAGCCGAAGGCGGCAGCGACGCTCGCGCGCGAGCCGCGTGTCAGCGCCGCAGCCAGGGTGTAAAGCACGCCGGTGCCGGGCGAGGCGACGACGATGAGCGAGGTGAGCAGGAAGGCCAAGGTCATGGGCAGACCCTATCACCGCGCCTCACGGCAAGAAAGCGAGCCTCCGCATCAACCGTCAGGACAGCTGCGCGAGCTCGGCCTCGCGGAGCACGTCGAGCGGAGCCCATGGCTTGGCCCAGAATTTCGCACCGTCGGGCAACGGCTGCGCCAAGGGACGGCCGGAGGTGACGACGATGTCGAGCTTTGGATTGCGGTCCTTGGCGACGTGCGCGAGCTCGACCCCGGTCATGCGCCCCGCAAGCTGGACGTCCGTCAGCATCAGACAGAGCGCGCCGGCGCTTCTGTCGAGCACCCGCTGGGCAGCCTCGGCGCTGTCGCACTGGATGACCTGGTAGCCGCTCTCCTCCAGCAGAAGACTGAGCATCTCCCGTTGCATGACGTCATCTTCGACGATCAGCGCCGTTGCGCGAAATGGTTCTGCCTGTCCCATGGGGCTGCTCCAGTGCTTGCTTGCGTAACGTATGTTAAGGAGCCAGTTCGCCCGTGGTTCAGTTCCATCATGAAAAAATGCAAATCCCAGTTCCAACTGACGGGCTTATGGGGGACATCATGACTGCCATTCGCGGCGCCGCCGCCATCACGGGAGCGGCGAGCGGCATCGGGCGCGCGCTGGCAATCGAGCTCGGAAATCGCGGCTGCGATCTCGCGCTCGCCGACCGCGACGAGGCCGGGTTGAAGACGCTTGCCGCCGAGATCGGTGCCGCACGCAAGGTCAGCGTGCATCGCGTCGGCGTCAGCGAGCTCGGCGACATCGCCGAGTTCCCGCGTGATGCGATCGCGGCGCATCCCGCGCTCGGAATCGTCATCAACAATGCCGGCGTGGCGCTGATGGGGACGTTCGAGGAGATCGACCAGGCGCAGATGGAGTGGCTGTTCGACATCAATTTCTGGGGCGTGGTGCACGGCACGCGCGCCTTCCTGCCGCACCTGAAGACGCTGGCAGAGGCGCATATCGTCAACGTCTCCTCGATCTTCGGCATCATCGCGCCACCCGGACAGTCGGCCTATGCCGCCGCCAAGTTCGCGGTGCGCGGCTTTTCCGAGAGCGTGCGGCACGAGCTTGCGGTCGCGGGCAGCCCCGTAAGACTGTCGGTGGTGCATCCCGGCGGCGTCGCCACCGCCATCGCGCGCAATTCGCGCACCGGGGTCGGCGTCACCGACAATGCGCGCCGCGCGCAATCGATCGAGCGGTTCGAGAACGCGGCAAAGACCACGCCGAAAGACGCCGCGCTGCGCATCATCAAGGGCATCGAGAACAACCAGCCCCGCATCCTGATCGGCAACGACGCCCGCTTCATGGACATTTTGCAGCGCTTCCGCCCGGGGACATACTGGGCGCCGCTACAGCGCAAGCTGGAGAAGATGGCGAAGTGAGTCCGTAGGGTGGGCAAAGCGAAGCGTGCCCACCACTTCCGACGACGCGAAGGATGGTGGGCACGGCGCTTCGCGCCTTTGCCCACCCTACAAACTACGTGCCAGCCCGCCTCACTGCCCCGCCAGCCGGTCCGCAAAATAGCCGATCGTCTTGCGGTAGATCACCGCCCTGTTCCACTCCCGCATCGCCTCGAAATTGGCGGTGACTTCGCCGTAGGGCTGGCCCATCTTGAAGCCGCTGGTGTGAAGCAGGTTCGCGGTCGAGGCGAGCACGTCGGGCACGCTGTGGCGCAGGTCGACGTGGCCGTCGCCGTCGAAATCGACGCCGTATTTGATGTAGGACGACGGCAGGAACTGGGTCTGGCCGATCTCGCCGGCATAGGCGCCGATCAGGTCGCGCAGCGGCAGGTCGCCGCGCTGCACGATCTTGAGCGCGGCGAGCAGCTCGCCCTGGAACAGCTCGGTGCGGCGGCAATCATGCGCGAGCGTGGCGAGCGTACGGATTACCGGCAGCTTGCCGATGTCGCCCTTGCCGAAATCGCTTTCCAGCCCCAGATCGCGACCAGGATGTAGCGGGGCACGCCGAACTGCTGCTCGATGCGCGAGAGCAGCGCGGCGTGGCGCTGCAGCAGCGCCCTGCCGCCATTGATGCGGCCGGGGCCGACGCGGGTCGAGACATACTGCTCGAAGCTCTTGTTGAAGGTGTAGCGCTGGCGCCGGTCGAACGCGAGCACCGCGCCGTCCTGGGCGATGCCGCTGAAGGCCGCGCTGGTCACGCTCGCCGAGACGCCGGCTCCTTGCGCCTCCGAGCTCATGCTGGCGACAAAGCTGTTGAAGTCGCCGCCGCAGCGCGCGGCCTGCGCCGATCCGCCGGCCAGACAGAGGATGAAGGCGGTGGCCAGGGCGAGTCTCGACATGCGGGAAAATCCTTGAAGAATGAACGCGGAAAGCGCGCGATCATGCCCGGGAACCGGATTCGCGTCAAAGCGGCAGATCCTCGCCAGAACCGATCGTATCTTGGCCGCGACAAATGAATTGCGCTCGCCCCGTCCCCAACCGATCGAGATGACCATGCCCATTCCGCACCGGATGCTCACTGTCCTCGCCCTGCTCTCCTTCACCGCCACCGCCGCCTCCGCGCAGACCCGCGATGTCGCAGGCAGCCGCGACTATCCCGGCATCGGCCGCTTCACCGGCAGCGTCATCACCAGCTACGTGGTGAAGGATTTTGACGCGGCACGGATGCAGGCGGCCGCCTTTAGGGACGGCCAGCCGGCCGATGCACGGCGGCTCGAAGGCCGCATCTTCCGCATCGCCTATCGCACCAACCCCGGCCCCTCGATCCTGGAAGTGTCGCGCAATTTCGAGACGCAGCTTGCGAAAGCCGGCTTCGAGACCTTGCTCGCCTGCGACACCGATGCCTGCGGTGCGATTCCCTTCACCGAGGCGATAGACACGCTACCGGTGCCGCAGATGTGGGTCGACGGCTTCAACTACCGCTATTTTGCCGGCCGTAAGACCGAAGGCGGGCGTGAGACCTATGCCAGCGTCATCGTCAGCCAGAACAACCAGGACATTTATGCGCAGGTCACGGTCGCCGAGCTCGGCGCCATCGCGAACAAGATGGTCGATGCTGCCGCGATGGCGAAGGGCTTAGGGGAGACCGGCCACATCGCGCTCTACGGCATCTATTTCGATACCGACAAGGCGGTGCTGAAGCCGGAGAGCCGCCCGACGCTGGAGCAGATCGCAAAGCTGCTGACGAACCAACCGCAGCTCAACGTCTTCATCGTCGGCCACACCGACGGTCAGGGCGCTTACGAATACAATCTCGATCTCTCGAAGCGCCGCGCCGAAGCGGTCGCAGCCGAACTCGTGAAAAGCTTTCGGATCGCGCAGACGCGGCTGCGCACCGCCGGCGTCGGATTGCTGGCTCCAGTCGGTTCCAACGCTACGGACGCCGGCCGCGCGCTCAATCGGCGCGTGGAGCTGGTGGCGCCGTGACGGCCTCACTCATCTTCCCACCCGCGCTCTGAGCATCTCTTGAATCGCATTGTTGTGGAGAAGTGGCTCGTTGTAGCGGAACTCGTCACGTGTACGCAGTGAGATGCGCAACCACGGACATGGAACTCGTTCGCACAATGGAACACAACCTGTGCACGCGGACGGAAGACGTGCAGGCGAACGCGCTCTTTTACAAAGCACATACCTCTCGTTGCGTTGCGAGAGCGGGAAATATGAACAAAGTGATTTGGCCGTCCAAACAATTTGCTTCGATGCGCATCGAAACCAGACGTCGCGACCAGCGCATATCTGACGCGCTCGATGCGACATCACAGCGTCAACGATTTGCCTTGCCACGCTATGGCGCAAGCTATAGTCTTCTATTCTAGGTTGTCGCCCCGCCAGCCCCGGGCGACGCTGAAGACCAAAAATAAACGGCGGGCTTTGCGGCCCGCCGTTTATTGAGCGTAAGGGACGCATCGGATTTTACGAAGCGCCGGACGCATCCGAATATCCCGCAAACGGACCCATCGATCGATTGCGCAGCCGATACCGCCGCGACAGGTCCGTTTGAGACCACCGGAAAACCCGCCAAAGTCATTTGACTATAGCGCCCTGATCGACGACAAGCCCGCCATGGCCAAAAAACCTGGAACCAATCCCAAGGGCGAGTTCGCCTTTTTCAACGTCTTCTACGAAGACGGCTCCCAACGCTCCAACCGGCGCGTACCTGCGGAGCTGCTCGGAGGCCTGGACGGCGACGAGCCCGCGCGCGGCTTCATCATGGAGCAGGACCGCGAGATCGCGGAAAAGTCCGGCCGCCCGCCGCTGGCAATCAAGACCCTCGACCGGGTCGGCGCGAAGAAGAAGTAGGCTCCGTCCGACTTGCGAAGCGTCAGTACAAATAGAAAACGGCGGGCTTTCGGCCCGCCGTTTTCGTTTGGATGGATGCCCGGGACTGGCCCGGGCACGACGATCCGAATTAGTTGTCCAGGAACGACCGCAGCTTCCGCGACCGCGACGGATGCTTCAGCTTCCGCAGCGCCTTCGCTTCGATCTGACGAATACGTTCGCGCGTCACCGAGAACTGCTGGCCGACTTCTTCCAGCGTGTGGTCGGTGTTCATGCCGATGCCGAAGCGCATGCGCAGCACGCGCTCTTCACGCGGGGTGAGCGAGGCGAGCACGCGCGTCGTGGTCTCGCGCAGGTTCGACTGGATCGCGGCGTCGATCGGCAGGATCGCGTTCTTGTCCTCGATGAAATCGCCGAGATGTGAATCCTCTTCGTCACCGACGGGGGTTTCGAGCGAGAGCGGCTCCTTGGCGATCTTGAGGACCTTGCGGACCTTCTCGAGCGGCATGCCGAGCTTCTCGGCGAGCTCTTCCGGGGTCGGCTCGCGGCCGATCTCGTTGAGCATCTGGCGCGAGGTGCGCACGATCTTGTTGATCGTCTCGATCATGTGCACGGGGATGCGGATGGTGCGCGCCTGGTCGGCGATCGAGCGGGTGATCGCCTGCCGGATCCACCACGTGGCGTAGGTCGAGAACTTGTAGCCGCGGCGGTACTCGAACTTGTCGACCGCCTTCATCAGGCCGATGTTGCCTTCCTGGATCAGGTCGAGGAACTGCAGGCCGCGGTTGGTGTACTTCTTGGCGATCGAGATCACGAGACGGAGGTTGGCTTCCACCATCTCCTTCTTGGCCTGGCGTGCCTCGCGCTCGCCCTTCTGCACGGAGTGCACGATCTTGCGGAACTCGACGATCTCGAGGCCGGTGAGCGCGGCGAGCTGGTGCACCTCGTGACGGAGGTCCTTGATGCGGTCCTTCTCGATATGGACGAAGTTCTTCCAGCCCTTGGCCGAGAGCTTCGAGACGCGGTTGAGCCAGCGCGGATCGAGCTCCGAGCCGGTGTAGTTGCGCAGGAAGTCCTCGCGCGCGACGCCATGGCTGTCGGCAAGGCGCATCAGGCGGCCCTCGTGCGACACGAGGCGCTTGTTGATGTCGTAGAGCTGCTCGACCAGTGAGTCGATACGCGCCTGGTTCAGGCGCAGCGACTTCACCTCGACGATGATCTCGTCCTTGAGCTTGCGATATTTGCGTTCCTGGTGCGGCGACAGCGAGGGCCCGTGCGAGGTGCTCTCGAGCTGGTTCTGGATGTCCTGCTCCTGAAGCTTGCGCAGCTTCTTGTAGCTGTCGGCGATCTTGTCGAAGATCTCGACGACCTTCGGCTTGAGCTCGGCCTCGATGGCCGCGAGCGACATCTGGTTCTCGAACTCGTCGTCCTCGTCCATGTCGGCTTCGGCGGCGGCTTCGCCCGGATCCTTCTCGCCTTCGCCGGCATTGCCGGGCGCAGGCGCGGCGCGGAACGGGGTCGGCGACGGCGGCGCGGCGGGCGGCGCGACATGCGCCGGCGCAGCTCCGTTCACGACAACGGCTTCGCCGCCTTCGGCGGACGCTTCGCCGTTCTCGCCGGTCGGACCGCCGATCATCGCGGTGTTCATGCCGCCCTTGGCGTCGGGCCCGGCATAGGTCGCTTCGAGATCGATGATGTCGCGAAGGAAGATCTTGCCTTCGTTGAGCTCGTCGCGCCAGATGATGATGGCCTGGAAGGTCAGCGGGCTTTCGCAGAGGCCTGCGATCATCGCCTCGCGGCCGGCCTCGATGCGCTTCGCAATCGCGATTTCGCCTTCGCGGGACAGGAGCTCGACCGTGCCCATCTCGCGCAGATACATGCGCACGGGGTCGTCGGTGCGCTCGCCCGGCTCGCTCTTCTTGACCTCGGTGACGGCCTTCTGGGTGACCTCGACGAGTTCGTTGTCGGTCTCGTCCTCGCCGCCCTCGTCCTTGTCCTCCTCACCGTCGCTATCGTCGGCTTCGGTGACGTTGATGCCCATGTCCGAGAGCATGGACATGATGTCCTCGATCTGCTCGGGGGAGGTCTGGTCGGACGGCAAAACTTCGTTGAGCTGATCGAAGGTCACGAAGCCGCGCTTCTTGGCCTGCTTGATCATCTTCTTCACGGCCGCGTCGGACAGATCGAGCAACGGCGACGGCGCGTCCTGGGAGTCCTTCTCCGGCGCGTCCGCTGCCTTGTCGTCCTTTTCTTTGTCCTTCGCCTGCAGCGTCTTTGCCTTGGTGGCCATCCATTGCTCCTAAACGCGCTTCATGCAGAAGGCCGAACGGCCCGCCCGCCTGAATTCACTTGAACCTGTTGTTCGACGCTCTCGCTTCGTCAGATCGCGACACGGAAAGGGCGGCGCGGATATCTCTCGCCACCCCGACCTTTTCTCTCGCCGGATTTGCCTAACGCTTCGTGAGCCTCTTTGTCGCAGCGGATGCAGGTGTAGTGCCAACAGCGATTGCGCGGATTCATTCCTGACGCGTCTGTTCTGCCTGCGGCCGCCTGGTGGCCAAAGTGCTACAAGACCGTTAAGCCTCGATTAACCCTGTTTTTGCCGCCAAACCTTGGATTTGGCGAGTCTTTTAGCGGTTCCGGTCCCGGCCGTCCGCATGATTCTTTCATCACACGCTCTTCTGGAACCGGCCCGACAGCTCGCCAAAACCCTCGATCAGGGCCTCGGTACCGTCGACTTCTCCTATCCGAGCCTTGACGTCACGCAGCCACGCCAAATTGGCCTCGCTGGGGTCCTCCCCCAAGGCCAGCTCGGCGTCTTTCAGTTCTCTAAGTAGTGAATGGTATTGCCGATGCAAGGCAACGAGCTGGTGCCAGGTGGAGAGAACGTCGTCCCGGGCGGCGCCCTCGCGGGCACCCCACACCGCCGCGGTCGTGATACCGTTCTCAACCCTTTGAAGAAGCTGTGAAAATCCGCCCTTCTCGATATCGGATCGCATCTTCTCGGCCTGCTCGCCGGGGTCCGGCGAGTGGTGGTGGTCGTTGGCGAAGGCGGCGATGATACCGGCCCGGAGCTTATGGGCCTCGGGATGGGCCAGCTCCAGGGCGGCGACCTCCTCAAGGTGGTCGTGCAGCAGCCAGGGGTGGTTGATCAGGATTTGCAGGATCAGGGCTTCGCGACGGGATATGGCGCTGCGCTGGCCCTTCATGATCGGGCTGGCCGCCAGCTGGGGACTCGCCGCCTGGTAAGGGCCGGAGGGAATAAAGGCAGGACCGGGGGCGCCACGCCGCCCTTGGCTACCGAATCCCTGCCCCCCGAATCGATTCGCCTGCCCCCCACTGCGGGGCTGGAAGGAGCGGCCGGAATTGCCCTGGAAATTGCCCCGGCCGGCAAAACCGCCGCGCCCGCCCTCGGGCGCGAAGGTGCGTCGAAGCCGCTCGGCAAAATCGTCGCGATAATAGCGCCGCACCACCTCGTCGCGGATGCCGTTGGACAGCTCCTTGACGCGCGCCTCGAGCGCAGCGCGACGCTCGGGCGTGGCAAAGTTGCCGCCTTCGAGTTCGCGCGACCAGATCATCTCGGCGAGCGGCTTCGCCGCCGCGATGACATCCTCGATCGCGCCGCGGCCGCCCGAGCGGGCGAGATCGTCGGGGTCCTGCCCTTCCGGCAGCAGCGCAAAGCGCAGGCTCTTGCCCGGCGCAAGAAATGGCAAGGCAAGGTCGGCGGCACGATAAGCCGCCTTCTGCCCGGCCCTGTCGCCGTCGAAGCAGAGGATCGGCTCGTCCGCCATCTTCCAGAGCAGCGCGAGCTGGTTTTCGGTCAGCGCGGTGCCGAGCGGCGCCACGGCACCTGCAAAGCCTGCCGTCACCATGGCGATGACGTCGACATAGCCTTCGACCACGATCAGCGCGCTGCCATCGTGGGTGGCTTTGCGCGCGGTCTGGTGATTGTAGAGATTGTCGCCCTTGTGGAAGAGCGGCGTCTCCGGCGAGTTCAGGTATTTTGCCGGAACGTCCTTCTCCAGCGCGCGCCCGCCGAAGGCGATGACGCGGCCGCGCAGATCCGTGATCGGAAACATCACGCGGTCGCGGAAGCGATCGTAGGGCACGGGAATGTCGTTGCCGGCAACGAGCAGCCCGGTCTCGATCATGTCCTCGACGGAGACGCCGAGCTTGCCGAGATGCTCCTTCAGCGCGAAACGCTCGGGTGGCGGCGGCGCATAGCCGAGGCGGAACTGCACTTGCGTCGTCGGCGAGATCGCGCGATCGGCGAGATAGCCGCGCGCCTTGGCGCCGGCGCGCGAGGCCAGCGTCTCGGCGAAGAATTTTGCGGCGAGCTCCATCACGTCATGCAGCGTGCGGCGCCGCTGCTCGTGCCGCGCCGCATCCGGCGTTACCGCCGGCAGCGCCAGGCCAGCCATGTTGGCGAGCCGCTCCACGGCCTCCGCGAACGGCAGGCCGTCGGTCTCCATCACGAAGGTGATGATGTCGCCGTGCTTGCCGGAGGAGAAGTCGTGGTAAAATCCCTTCTGGTCGTTGACGTAGAAGGACGGCGTCTTCTCCTGCTGGAACGGCGACAGCCCCTTCCATTCCCGCCCCGCCTTCTTCAGCTTCACGCGCTTGCCCACGACTTCGGAGACCGAAAGCCGGGCACGAAGCTCGTCGAGGAACTGGGGCGTGAAGCGCATGGGCTCTGGGTCTGGCGCGAATCAACGTGAGTCGGGCGAAGGGTACGGATATAGGCGCGGCCTGCCCAAAAGTCAGGTTTGTCCGGCTTATCCGGGTTATTCGACCTATGCACAGGCGTCATTCCGGGGCGATGCGAAGCATCGAGCCCGGAATGACAGCGGAAAGACTTGAACCCGGACCGGTTCCGCGCTTCCATAGGCCATGTTCAGGATGTTTCGCGGCGGCCACAGCGGGGGCTGGCGTGTGACCTCGATTTCACCCGTGGTGGGCGAGCCCCTGCCCTTCGTGCCGGCGCTGTCGGTGACCGACAGCGAGGCGATTTCATTGCCCCTGGTGCCCTCTCGCAATGCGTGGCGGCTGGTCGGCGTTGCGAGCACGCCGCGCTACACTGAGCGCGCCGAGAAGCAGCAGCTCACCGCGGTGCAGGCCGAGCTCGGCCGGTTAGAGGCCACTTCCGCGGCGCTGATTCCGATCCGCAAATCGGAGGCGTGGTGGGAGCTGACGCAGGAAGAGCGCCGCAAGATCTTCGAGGACAAGTCGCACCACATCGCCAGCACTCTTCGTTTCCTGCCCGCCATCGCGCGGCAGCTCTATCACAGCCGCGATCTCGGCGGTCCCTTCGACTTCCTGACATGGTTCGAGTTCGCGCCCCCCGATGCCTCGCTGTTCGAGGAGCTGGTGGCGATGCTGAGGCAGACCGAGGAGTGGAGCTACGTCGAGCACGAGATCGACGTGCGCCTGGTGAAGGAAGTGCTGTCGGCTTAGTGATCGAACGCCGGCCACGATGAAGGTGCGATCCCTCGCTCCGCTTGCGCGGGAGAGGTGAAGTCCGCATCCGCGCCTAGTGCTCGAGAAAGCGCCCGGACTCGATGCGCGGCAGATCGGTGACGGGCCAATTGTAGACGTAAGTCCAGGCCTTCTCCGTGGTGCCATCAGGCAGCGTCACGTCGATCAGCTTGCGCAGATATTCGGTCGGCTCCGGAAAGCCCTCGCCGCAGGCCTCGTACATGTCGAGCTCGCGCAGCAGCTCGTCGGGCACGCGCAATTGAAAAAGCTCACCATGGACGACATCGGAGGCCGCGTTCGACAGCAGCAATCCCGGATAATGCTTCACGAGAACGAGCCGCCCGCGACACGTCGCGTCACCCAAAAAGTCCGCATGCCCTGCAAGCAGCCGCGCCATCGGATGGTCGAAGCCGCGCATCAGGGTGCCGTAGACGAAAAGACGATCGGAGGTCATGGGGTGTCTATAGCCGTCAATCGAGCGAAACGACAGCCGCACATTTCCTCGTCCGAGCGAAGTCCCGGGGGCAAGCGAGATTTGGTCTTGTGATGAATCGCCGGCAACGGCATCGTCTGACGATCATGATGATTTTGGGTGGACCTACCTGCAAGCGATTGCTGCCCAATTTAGACGGCAACTGCTTTTTCCATAGGCAATCAGGATGGACTTGAACACGGCCGACGCGACCGATCAACTGCTCGGCGCGGGGGACATTCCGCCGGTGCATGAGGTCAATGCGGATGGGGCATCGCCCTTCCTGCTCACCTCGGATCATTACGGACGGATCTTGCCGCACGCGCTCGGCGACCTCGGCGTCGCGGAAAGCGAGCTGACGCGGCACATCGCCTGGGACATTGGCATTGCCGGCGTCGCCGAGCGGCTGGCAAAAATGCTCGATGCGCATCTGATCGCGCAGCGCTATTCGCGGCTCGTGATCGACTGCAACCGCTCGCCCGGCGTTGCAAGCTCGATCCCCGTGATATCCGAGGCGACCGCGATCCCGCGCAACGAGGGTATCACCGAGGGCGAGCGCGCGGCGCGGCGGCGCGAGATCTTCGAGCCCTATCACCGCCGCATCGATGCCGTGATCGACCGCCGCCTGCACGACACGCGGCCGACGGTGCTGGTGTCGCTGCACAGCTTCACGCCGGTTTATGCCGGCGTCGCCCGGCCCTGGCACATCGCCGCGCTGTATAACCGCGACACCGTGCTGCCGCAGCTGCTGCTGAAGCATTTGCGCGCCGAAGGCGATCTCGTCGTCGGCGACAACGAGCCCTATGCGGTGAGCGACCTCAGCGACTACACCATCCCCGTCCACGGCGAAGCCCGCGGCCTCGTCAACACCGGCATCGAGATCCGCCAGGATCTGATCACGGATCAGTCCGGCCAGCAGCAATGGGCGGAGCGACTGGCGAGGATTTTTGCGGAGATCGAGCTGGAGTTGCAGGCGGAGCTGCTGGTATAGGGAACGCAGCGGAGTACGACGAAGCTGCTGAGCGTTTGTCTCAGGCTCACCCGCCCCGCGTCGCGACGAACACCGCGAGCGCAGCGAAAATCGCGGCGATACCCCACAGCAGCCAGGCGATGCGGACGGGGCCGCTTGTATCGAGCGTTGCCTCGGCCGGGTTGTCGGGATTGACGCGCACCTCGACGGTCGCGCCGTGCTTGTAGCGCGACATCAGCTTCTTCAACATCTCGTCGGACCCGGACTGCGTTCCAGCCGCGACGCGCGCGCATTCATTGGTGTAGCTGACGTTCTGATAGCGATAGGTGTAGGTCACGCGCTTGCCGAACATCTCGGTGCCGCGGCGCTCGCCCGGCTCGCTGGCCTCGTGATACTGCTCGACCCCCGACAGCTTGATCGTGCCCGGCACCACCGGCCAGCGCGCCGCCTTCAACGCCTGCCGCCGCACCCCATACCCCATCAGCGCGATGACGAGGCCGAACGGGCCAAAGCCGACGACGAGGCCCGCGAGATCGGGCCGCCCGATGTGGTGCACAACGTAGGCATAAGTCTGGTTGAGACCGAACGCCGAGCCGAACACGATGCCAAACGCGATCGCCGTACCGATGCCGAGGCAGCCCCACAGCCCCTTGGGCAGGTCGCGCTCGAGCACGGCCTGATCGGGATGGCGCGGATTGTAATAGACGGTGACGATGCTGCCGGCTGGATATTTTGCGAGCTTCTCGGCGACCTCGAAATTGCCGAGGTCCTCGCCGATCGAGATGCGGTTACAGCTCAGCTTGCGGCTACCGACCGGATATTCGTAAGTTACGTTCGCAAAATTGCGGCTCTCGAGCCGATAGCCTTCCTCGCGGTCGCTGTCGGACACCCTGACCTCGCGCACCTCGGCGATCGAGCGGACGACCTTGCCCGATGCCTGCGGCCAGCTTCGCGCCTCGCGGACCTGCCAGGTCTTCACAACGGAGGCGACCAATAACAGCCCGAGCGGTGCGAACAGCATCGCATAGACGAACCAGGGCAGATCGGGCACGGCCAAATTCCTTCGTCAGCGGCAATGCCCGATTGGACGCATCGCCGCCGCGAAGGGTTCAAGCGCGAACCGGCACGAGGGAGGTTATTTTGCCCGTGTCAGCGCCAGCCAGATACCGCCGCCGATCATGAAGCCGCCGGAGATGCGCGACATCAGCCGCGTCCGGCGGGCCGAGAAGAATTTTCGGGCACGCCCCGCGGCAAGAGCGTAGAGCGCATCCGTCATCGCCGCGGTGACCATGAAGGTTGCGCCCAGCACCGCGACTTGCGGGAAGTGGTCGCGGTTCATGTCCATGAACTGCGGAATGAAGGCGCCGAAGAAGATCAGCACTTTCGGGTTCGACAGCAGCACAAGGAAACCTTGCAGGAAGAACCCGCCGCGCGGCGGCGCCGGCGGCTCGTCGACATTGAGGCCTTCGACCGGCGCCCAGATCAGCTTGATGCCGAGCCAGATCAGATAGGCGGCGCCGGCAAAGCGCACCCAGTCGAACCAGTAACCCATGGTCGCCATCAGCGAGGTCAGGCCGACTGCGACGATGCCGATGACGATGGCGAGCCCGGCCTGCGCGCCCGCGACATTGGTCAACGCCGCGCGCGTGCCGTGACGCAGGCCGTTGGCGACGACGAGGGTGACGATCGGCCCTGGCAGCAAGGCCAGCGCAATGCAGGCGGCGACGAAGGCGAAATAGGCTTGCATGGACATCATGGGGAGGACTCGCTGAGAGCGGTTTGGCGCATTAATGCATGACACTCACTGTCCGTCCAGCGCTGCGGTCGCCCATAGCTTCATCTCCGGCCTCTCCAGGAACGCCAGCGCCGCACGCTGCACGGCGCCTGCTTCGCCACGCCCCTGCGCCGCAGCGACGAAGAGATCGCAGCGGCGCGAGACGGCGATGCCGATCGCGGCATGACGGACGCCGTCGGCCATATCGAGATCATAGCGCCTGGCACGGCCGCGCATCTCGCCAAGTCCCACTTCCTCGCCCGGCGCGACGGCGGCAAAGCGCGGGCTGATCAGATCGATGTCGGCAACGCGATCGACCTCATCATCGTCGGCGACGCCGCGGTCGCAATTGCAGAAGCCGCGCTTAGCGCGCACGTAAAGCTCGGTGCCCGCGCAGGCCCCGTCGCAGCGGAACGCGCGGCCGGCGGGCCAGCCGTCGCGCGGGAACGGCCATGCGATCTCGCGCCAGCCCGCCGCTTCCGCCGCCGGCGCCGGCGCGAGCCGATAGGCCCCGACGCCGGACACACCGAGCGCGATGGCCACGGCCGCAATCGCCGTCCCGCGCCGCATCGTCAGTTCCTCGGCAGGCCGGCTGCCGCGCGCGCCGGTCCGGTCAGCTCGAGGATATGCAGGCCGGTGTTGGCGCGGTCGACGATGTAGATGTAGCCGCGATCATCGGTCTCGACATTGTTGGTCTGGATCGCGACCTTGCAGCGCTCGCCGCCCTCGACGGGAATGCAGCGCTTGTCGGTGGCCTGCGTGATTGCCGGGATGAAATAGCCGACCTCCTTCGGGTGATAGGGATCGCGGATGTCGAGCGCGCGCACACCCGCATTGAAGAAGGCAATGAAGGCCATCTTCTTGTAATAGACCGGCGCCATGCTCTCGTTCGAGGAGTGCGAGCCGAAGCGGCCGCCGCGCTGGCAGAACTGTCCGCCCGCTTCCGGCACGGTGTAGCTCGAGATGATCATCGGCCGCGTCTCGGTGGTGACGTCGGCGAACCACACCATCTGCCGCGCCTCGCCGCATTCGTTCAAGATCGCCTCGTCGACGATCATGACGATGTCGCGGGTCTTGCCGTCCTTGTCCTCGGCGAATTCGGTGACGGGCATGTCGAGCATCGGGAACGTCGTATGCGCGCCGTTGAAGGCGGACATCGGCATGCGCGAAATCTCGGGATAGCGCAGATTGTCCGGCGTCGGCTCCTTCGGCCCGTTCAGCAACTTGTCGCGATCGACGATCTGCAAAATGCCGCCCTTGTTGGTGCCGTAGCCGAAGAACACGCGATTGCCGTCGGGCCCGGTCGAGATCGGCCCGTGCAATTCGGTCGGCACGGCGCCGGTCGAGCCGGGCTCCTGGCCGGGCAGGCCAAAGTCGCGGATCTTCTGCGGATGCGCGGGATCGCTGAGGTCGTAGACCTGCGTCATGCGCCGCGTGCGCCAGTCCGGCGCGCCGGAGACGAGAAAGGCGATGCCGGTGTCGCACTCCCACCAGCTCTTGTGGGTGTCCTTCAGGCCGCCGATGCGGGTAACGAGCACGGGATTTGCTGGATCGGCGACGTTCCAGATCTCATGCGCCTCGCTGCCGAAGGTGCGGAGCATGTAGACCGCATTGGGATCGCCCTTCGGCAACGACTTGCCGTCGCAAACCCGCACCATCTGCGCGCCGCCGGATTCATACTTGCCTTCCTGTCCCGGCAGATGCCGCAGATATTTTGGACGCGCGGGATCGGTGACGTCGACGATGGACGTTCCGTTCGGTTCGGCCTGTCCCGTCATCGGGTTGACGGGCGCGGGCACGTCGTCGGTACCGCCGTGATGGCCGATATAGGCGATCCAGCGATCGCCCTGATGATGGATGGTCGGCTGGTACGCGCTGCGCGCCTGCAGGTCGTTGGTGCCGACCAGCTTCATGTTGGACGCTTCCGGCGGCGCGCCGATGGTCTGCTTCTGTTGTGCCTGGGCCATGGTGCTGCAGGCGAAAAGGACAAGACCTGCAGCGAGTGAGAAGCAACGGAACATCAAAGCTCTCCCGGAACCAATCTGCGTTGGCTGAGCTTCAAGGCTAGCACAGCCATTTCCGGGCGCCAAAGACACCATCTTGACATGCAACTATTTGGTTGCCTATTATGGCCGCCATGGATGAGGTCTTCAAAGCGCTCGCCGATGCGTCACGACGGTCGCTGCTGGACAGGCTTCACGCCAGGAACGGCCAGACGCTGAACGAGCTCTGCGAGGGCCTCGCGATGACACGCCAGGCCGTGACCAAGCACCTTGTCATTCTCGAAGAGGCCAACCTGGTCACGACCATCAGGCATGGCCGCGAGAAGCTGCACTACCTCAATCCGGTGCCGATCCATCAGATCGGCGAACGCTGGATCAGGAAATTCGAGCGCGGCAAGCTCGCCGCGCTCAGCGAGTTGAAACGTCAGTTGGAGAAGCGCGATGAGTAAGCCCCAATTCGTCTATGTGAGCTATATCGAGACCACGCCGGAGAAGCTGTGGGAGGCGCTGACGTCCAGCGAGTTCACCAGGCAATACTGGTTCGGTGCCGAGGTCCGGTCGGACTGGAAGGTCGGCTCACCCTTCGCGCTCACGCTCGACGGCGAGGTCACCGATTCCGGCGAGATTCTGGAGGCCGATCCGCCGCGCCGCCTGTCCTACAGCTTCAAGCACCAGAAGTTCGAAGGGCTGCGCGGCGAGCCGACATCGCGCGTCGTCTTCACGATCGAACCGTTCGGATCGCTCGTGCGTTTGACCGTGTTGCATGACGGCTTCGTCGAGGGTGGCAAACATCTCGGCGCCGTCTCCAACGGTTGGCCGGCGATCCTGTCCCAGCTCAAGAGCCTGCTCGAGACCGGCAAGCTGCTCGGCATTCCACGCGCAGCCCTCAACAAGGGATTCGACGCAAAATGAACCTCGATCAGTTCAAACCGCTGACGGTCTACACCATCTACATCGTCTCCACGCCGGAGAAGGTGTGGGAAGCGCTGACCTCGGCCGAGTTCAGCAGGAAGTACTTTTCCGGCTTTGCGGTGGAGATGGAACGCAGGCTCGGCGGCAGTTTCATCGTGAGCGCGCCTGACGGTTCGGAGCACATCTCGGGTGAAGTCTTCGAATACGATCCGCCGAACAAGCTGACGGTGACATGGAACGTCAACTGGCCCGACCTCGTCGCAAAGCTCGGCACCACGCTCGTCACCTACGAGATCGAGCAAGCCGGCGAGGCCGTCCGTCTCACCATGAGCGAACGCCACGACCGCCCGCTCAGCGACGACATCCTCTCCGGCGGCCGCACCGGCTGGCCCGCGATCCTGTCGGGACTGAAGAGTTTGCTGGAAACCGGCAAGGCGCCGCAGATCAAAATGACACCGCCAGCGCAGATGCTGGCGGCGTTGAAGGCGATGGGGATCAAGACGCCGTAGCGGCCGAAATCGGCGCTGTTATCGCTTCTTCTTCACCGGCGGTTGAATCTCGTCGATCTTGCGACGGCAATCCCCTTCCGAGTCGTGCGGGCCCGAGACGAAGGTCCCGCTGATCTTGATCGCGTACCAGCCTGACTCCACGCCGAGCCGGAGCGCTTCGTCTGTCTTGACGTGCCGTGGGGAGAGAGTTTGCATCAGGTGCTTTCGGTTGGTGCTCGATTTCGTATCGAACCGCAGTGGAATCTTTCAGGCGTCCGCGCCACGCCTGCTGCGTCCGGCCCGCCCGCGGGAAGTGGCAATAGGCGCGACGATCGCCGTTGCGACGTCGCGATGAGTCGGCTCCGCCGGTGCGAAGAATGAGTCGTTTCACGTCGCGCGCGGATCGTCGTGACGCAGCGTGTGCGCAGAGACGACCGCTCTTTCCGACATTGGCGCACCGTGCGCGCAATCGCCGCAATTAGCTATCGTTTTCTCGCCCGCGCCGCGCTTTTGAGGCGCCAAATGCCGCTCTCGATCGAATAAGGCCGCGAATGCCTTGTGTCCGATCGCTTCGTAGCCATGTTGGGAGCTTAGCCAAGGGAAAGAAGTTCGCATGAAGCTCCGCGTCGGGTTCGAGATGCTGTACGAGTTCCCGCAGCCGACGCCTATGATCATGGTGTTGGGCACGCACTTCACGCGCGCCTCAGATATCGTCGTGCCCGACCTGCTGACCACCCGACCTTCGGTGGCGATCAATCCCTATCGCGACCTCTTCGGCAATTGGTGCAGCCGCATCGTTGCGCCGGCCGGCGCCTTCCGCCTTGCCGGCGATGGCGTCGTTCGCGACAGCGGCCTGCCCGACCCGGTGTTTCCGGACGCGGTTCATCACGCCGTCGAAGCGCTGCCGGCCGACACGCTCGTCTATCTGCTCGGCAGCCGCTACTGCGAGACCGATCGCCTGTCGGATATCGCATGGAAGTTGTTCGAACAGACGCCGCCGGGCTGGGCGCGGGTCCAGGCCATCTGCGATTTTGTTCATCGCCACATCACGTTCGGCCATGAGCATGCGCGCGCGACCAAGACAGCCCGAGAAGCCTACGACGAAGGCAAGGGCGTGTGCCGTGACTATGCCCATCTCGCCATCGCGTTCTGCCGCAGCATGAACATTCCGGCGCGTTACTGCACCGGCTACCTCAGCGACATCGGCACCCCACAACCGTGGCCTGCTGGAGATTTCGCCGCCTGGTTCGAGGCTTTCGTCGGTGGAAGCTGGCACATGTTCGATCCGCGCAACAATACGCCGCGGATCGGCCGCGTGCTGATTGCGCAGGGGCGCGATGCCGCAGACGTCCCGATCGTCCAGACCTTCGGTCCGAATACCCTGCTCAATTTCAAGGTATGGACCGACGAGGTTGCCTGATGACAGACAGCACCCCAGCGCTCACCGCCGATGAATTTGCGTCCTTGGCCATGGTCGGCACGGGTCAAGACGACATTCCGCATGCGCACGGCGAACGTCTGGCCAATTTGGGTTATGCGATCAGGCGGCTCGGCGAACTCGAGCTGACCTCATCCGGCGCTCGCCGCCTGGCAACGGGCGAATAGCTCGCTTCCGTTGCGTCCGGCTTCCCATTTACGGCACCGGCACCACCAGCCGCCGATAGAGATGCCACGTCGCATGTCCGAGCACGGGCAGCGTCACGACCAGTCCGAGAAAATACGGCAGCGCCGAGACGATCAGCAGCATCACGATCACCGCCGCCCACGAGATCATCGGCAGCGGGCTGGTCACCACCGCACGCACGCTCGTCACCATGGCGGTGACGAAATCGACCTCGCGGTCGAGCAGCAACGGAAACGACACCACCGTCAGCGAGAACAAAATCAGCGACAGCACAGCGCCGACCGCGTTGCCGATGGCGAGGAACAGCAGGCCCTCATTCGTCGTCAGCACCACCGTCATGAACTCCTGCAAGCTCGAGAACGAGGCGTGCAGGCCGAGCAGCAGCGCGATGAGCAGCCGCACCTGGTACATCCAGATCACGAACACGAACAGCGTGACGAAGGCCATCCAGCCGATCTCGCTGCGCGCGCGTATCGCCGACCAGATCGCGCCGAAGGAGACCGGCTCGCCGCGCTCGCGGCGGCGGCTGACCTCGTACAGACCGATCGCCACGAACGGCCCGATCAATGCAAAGCCGGCCGCAAGGGGATAGACGAGATAGACCATGCCGAAGGCGGTGAGACAGAGCATGATGGCGATGCCGCCGCCTGCGTAGAGCGCGCCGAAGCAGAGCCCGTAGAGCGGCAGCGCCTGGAAATCGCGCAAACCCTCGACCAGCGCCTCGGCGATGTCGGTCGCCGTCACGGGACGCACCACCGGATCGACTTTGCCTGAGATCGACATGCGGCTCCCTCTCCTCGTCACCGGCACGATCTCCGTCGCGCGCGAGCCCGATATTAGCGCCCTCGCGACCTGCGCGCACGCGCGCGTTGATTGCGGGATGACGGTATCCCGGGAGGCCCGACACCCGCCCAACAGAGCTTCGCGGGCGAACTTTCCGGGGACTCATCAGTGACGTGCGCGGCCGAAATTTTCGCCGCGGGGGCTTTTTCGGGGCGATGCCTATGGACTGAGCGGAGGGTGGTGCCGCAGATTGCATCTTCGAACCAGCACGCGCGACGACCAAATTGGACCGCCCGACCGATGAGCTTGCGTACCCGGCTACTGATACTCGTCATTGCGGCCATGCTGGTGCCGGCCATCCTTGTCGGGCTGCGCTTCGTGCAAAATCGCAGCAGCGAAATCAACGCAGCCCTGGCCAATCTGACCGCGACAGCCGACGACATTGCAAGCGACCTGGACGAGAAGATCCAGGGCACCGCCCAGCTTCACTATGGTCTCGCCCGTGCACGCGACCTTGACACGCGCGACAAGGCAGCGTGCTCGGCGTTCCTGTCGGAAGTGCGCGAGGAATACCCACAGTTCACCGGGATACTGACCATCGATCCCGACGGCAGCCTGTTCTGCGATTCGCTGCGGACCAACCGCACCCTCGACCTCCGGGATCGCGCCTATTTCAAGCAGGCCCTGGTGTCGCGCGGCATCGCGCTCGAGCCGGTATTCGGCCGGCTGACCGGACTATCGGTGCTCCAGATCGCCTATCCGGTGCGATCGGAGACAGGGGCCCTGAAGCTGGTCCTGCTCGCCTCCTTCAACTTGCGCAAATTCGCGGAGTTTCACGACAAGCGACTGCTCGGCGAGAAGGAGATCCTGCTCCTCGACAGCAAGGGAACGGTTCTGGTCGCCCCCTCCCGCGGAGGCTGGACCGAGCCGGTCGGCACGTCGATCGCGGGATCCGACCTGCTCCGCTTCGCTGCTACGCCCGACCGGAAGGCGTATCAGGAGGTGACCGATCGCGACGGCCGGACGCAGGTCTGGGCCGTCGCCGCGCGCTCGCCTTCGACCCGCGATGCGGGCCTCTACATCATGGTCGGACGGTCCAAGGACGGACTTGTCGCGGCGGCGAATCGCCGGCTCTACGAGGATGTGGCGATACTCGCGGTGGCCTCGCTGCTGCTGCTCGCGGCCGTCTGGATCCTTGCGACCGTGAGCGTCGGGCGTCAGGTCGGACGTCTCGCCACCATGGCGAAGAAACTCGGGCTCGGAGATCTCAGCGCGCGAATTCCGCCTCCCCACCCGGGCGGCGAGCTGGGCGGATTGATGACCCTGCTCAACGGCACCGCCGAGTCGCTCGAACAGCAACGCGCCGCCATCGCCGACCTCAGCCACAAGCTCAGCCAGTCCCAGAAGATGGAAGCCATGGGCCAGCTCACCGGCGGCGTGGCGCACGATTTCAACAATCTTCTAACCGTCATTCTCGGCAATTCGGAGCATCTTGCTGACAGGCTGGCCGGCAACAAGGAATTGCACCGGATCGCCAACGACATCGCGACCGCCGCCGAGCGCGGCTCCGACCTGACGCGGAGCCTGCTCGCCTTCGCGCGAAAGCAGCCCCTGAGGCCGCGAGACATCGACATCGCCGCGAAGATTCGCGAGATGGAGCAGCTGTTGCGCCGGCCCCTGGGCGAGCACATCGAATGCACCCTCGCGCTCGAACCGGATGTGTGGCTGACCAGCGTCGATCCCGGCCAGCTGACAACGGCGCTGCTCAATCTCGTGCTCAACGCGCGCGACGTCATGCCGCTCGGCGGCAAGCTGACGATCGAGGCGCGCAACACCTCGCTCGGTGAATCCGACCTTGACGTCAACGGCGAGCCGCGGCCGGGCGACTACGTCATGGTGGCCGTGACCGACACCGGCAGCGGCATGACCGCCGAGGTGGCGAGCCGGGCGTTCGAGCCGTTCTTCACCACCAAGGAGGTCGGCAAGGGCACCGGCCTCGGCCTGAGCATGGTCTACGGCTTTGTGCGGCAATCCGGCGGCGTTGTGCAGATGCAGTCCGAACCGGGACAAGGCAGCGTCGTCAGGCTGTTCTTTCCCCGCCTTGCGACGCCACCAAACGAGCAGCCGTCGCCCGCGGAACGGATCGTCGCCCCCGACGGAAGCGAGACCATTCTCGTTGTCGAGGACGATGACATGGTTCGGGCCTATGTCGAGAGCGAGCTGAAGACGCTCGGCTATTGCGTCATCGCGGCGTCGAACGGTCCCGCGGCTCTCGAATTGTTGCGCCACCCCGGCGACATCGACCTGCTGCTCACCGACGTCGTGATGCCGGGCGGCATGTTCGGGCCGGAGCTTGCGAGGCAAGCGACCGGCTTGCGGCCCGGGCTCAAGGTGCTCTTCACCTCCGGCTACACCCAAAATCCCGTCAAGACGCCCGACGGGGTCGGGGACGCCCGCATCCTGACAAAACCGTTCCGGCGGAAGGATCTTGCCGCGATGCTGCGGTCCGCCCTGTCGGCGTCGCCGCGCTGAAATCAGGAAGAGAACGCCAGCCGGAGCGCTACGCCGAGATTGGCTACGAACAGGGCCGCGTCGATGACGAAGATCCTGAGCATTGGACCTTTCAGCACGGGCCAGTAGGCCACCCCGACGCGCCCTCCGCGCATCAGGACCGGAAGGTTATAGGCGAACTGGCTGAAGTGGCAGGCGGCAAAGAACAGGAACAGCGCGAGCTGCGCCTCGATCGGCTGGAAGAAGGCCGGACGAGCGGCCAGAAGATAGAACGACAAAAGCCCGATCGGCAGATTCATCCCGCCCAGGAACGCCACGCTGGCCGCCAGCGTCGGCGCGATCGGATTGCTGCGCTCTTCGCGCGGCAGGAGTATCTTCAGCGTGTTGCCCTGGGCGACGCTGAACTGGATGAAGGCGCCGCCGAACCAGAGCGTGTTGAGGAGCAGGACGAAATCCGAAAGGTGCATGATTATTTTCCGTAGAAGGCTTCGCTGCGCACCACACGGCCCGCATCGTCGAAATCCATGAACTCGCTGGCGCGCGTGTCGCCGAGCTGCCACCACACCGTCAGGCGCGCGATCGCCTCGTCCCAGCTCCAGCTCAGGATCTTCAGGTCGGCGCTTTCGATGTGGCCATAAGCCTCGCGCCAATAAGCGCGGATGTTCTCGGCGCCGGCGACGACCGGAGAACCGGTCAGCGATAGTGCCAGAGGGCTGCGCATCTGCGCGTCGTCGGCAAAATGCGCGACGACCGCGTCGATATCGATCCGGCACCAGCTCGCACACCATGCCGCGACGAAGCGCTCGGCGGCTACGCGATCCATTGTCCGTCCGCTCATGGCGGAGCCCTCCCCTGGCTCGTTGCCGGGAAAGTGGCAAAGCTCACGCGTCATGTCAACTATATTGACTTGAGGAATCGTCAGTTGTTGTCGGCGATCGCCCCCATGACGGCCATCCATGCCGCCGCACCCGACGCCCCGGCGCGATCGAACGCTTCGCGCAGGACCCTGCGTTCGTGGTCCGATGCTTTTTGCTCGATACGTCGCCCGGCCTCCGTCAAGCGCAACAGCTTGGAGCGATGCTGCTCGGGCGCCCGCTTCGACGTCAGCAGCTTGCGCTCCAGCAGCAGGTTGAGCGGCCGGTTCAGGGCCTGCTTGGAGATGCCGAGGATCTCGATCAGCGAGCCGATCGCGATATCGGGACGGCGCGCCACCACGTAGAGGATGCGGTGGTGTGGACGCGACAGGCCCTGCTTCGCAAGATATGCGTCGGCCTCCAGCGTCATCCCGCGCCAGCCGTAATACATGAGCTCCAGCGCCACATCGAGATCGTGCAGCTTCGGAAGTGAAGCGCGGTGAAGCCCCGCAGCTTGAGACGTCTTTGCCATTGTCTGAAAGAGCCTAACCCCGCGCCCGCAGCTCGCGCCGCAGCACCTTGCCCGTCGCCGTCATCGGCAGTGTCTCCGCGAACTCGACGAAGCGCGGATATTCGTGCGCGGCAAGTTGCACCTTCACGAACTCCTGGATCTCGCGCGCGAGCGTGTCGCTTGCCGCGAAGCCGGGACGCAGCACGATCCAGGCCTTGATCGATTCGGTGCGGATCGGATCGGGGATGCCGACCACCGCCGCCATCGCCACCGACGGGTGCTTCATCAGCGTGTGCTCGATCTCGGACGGGCCGACGCGATAGCCGGCTGTGGTGATGACGTCGTCCTCGCGGCTGACATACCAGAAATAGCCGTCCTCATCCCGGGTACCGAGATCACCAGTCAGCAGGAATTCGCCGGCATATTTCTTCGCCGTCGCGTCCGGATTGCGCCAGTATTCGAGCATCGTGCACGGGCATGGCTGGCGCACGCCGATGATGCCGCGCTGCCCCGTCGGCAGTTCCTCGCCCTTGTCGTTGACGATGCGGACGTCGAAGCCCGGCGTCGCCTTGCCCATCGACCCCGGGCGGATCGGAAACAGGTTGGAGTTGCTGCCGATCACGAGGTTGCACTCGGTCTGGCCGAACACTTCGTGCGCATCGATGCCGAACGTCTCGCGCACCCAGCCCAGCAGCTCGCCGCCAAGCGATTCGCCACCGGTGAAAATGCTGCGCAGCTTGACGCCCGGATGCTTCACGCCGGCCTGCCGCATCAGCTTCAGTGCCGTCGGCGGCAGGAAGACGTTGCGGACACCGAGGTCGGCCATCATCTGCATCGCCGCCTGTGGCTCGAACTTTCGCGCGCGGTGACCGACCAGGGGAATGCCGTGATACCAGAACGCGAACAGGCCGTTGACGAGGCCGCCGATCCACGCCCAGTCCGCCGGCGTCCACATCAGATCGCCGGGGCGCGGCAGGAAGTTGTGGCACATCTCGACATTCGGCAGGTGGCCGAGCACGACGCGATGCGCATGCAACGCGCCCTTCGGATTGCCTGTCGTGCCTGACGTGTAGATGATCAGGGCGGGGTCGTCGGCGGAGGTATCGACGGTCGCAAAGTCCTCGGACGCGGTTTCGATCGCCGACCAGAACGGTTTTGCGCCGGCGTGGACGGCGCCGCTCGTGATATAGATGTCCTGCAGATAGGGCAGCCGATCGCGGATCCTCGTGAGCTTCTCCCAGCCCGCTTCGTCAGTGATGATGGCTCTTGCTTGCGAATTCGACAGGCGGAATTCCAGCGCGTCCTCGCCGAACAGCGCGAACAGCGGGATCGAGATCAGCCCGGATCGGAACGCGGCCATATGCGCGATCGGCAGCTCCAGCGACTGCGACAGGAACACCGCGACGCGGTCGCCGCGCACGAGCCCATCGGCCTTCAGCACATTGGCGAAGCGGCGCGACATCTCCGCGACCTCGTCGAAGGAGGTGCGCGTGATTGCGCCGTTCTCGTCGACATAGACCAGCGCGAGGCGCCCCGTGCCGTCGGCATGGCGGTCGCAACATGCCTCCGCCATGTTGAAGCGCGCCGGGACGTCCCAGCGGAAGTTACGATAGAGCTCGTCGTAGGTTGCGGCTTCGGTCAGCATGGTCGTTTCCCGGCAGCGTCGTCACAGCCGGGCGTGTCCCGGCCATCCACGTTCTTGTTTCGACCTGAGTTTAAGCGCGTGGGAGCCCGGGACAAGCCCGGGCATGACGATGCGGAGGCATCCCCTAACGGCGCACCGTCTGGAAGAATTTCCTGACGTCGCCAACATACAGCTCCGGCTGCTCGAATGCGGCGAAATGCCCGCCCTTCTCCATCTCGCTCCAGTGCGTGATGTTAGGAAAGTTCGGCTCCATCCAGCGCCTGACCGGCGTGATGATCTCCTTGGGGAACACAGCGACGCCGGTCGGCACGTTGACCTTGGGCGTAGTGCGGCGCTTGCCAAAACTCTCCCAGTAGAGCCGCGCGGAGGAGGTCGCCGTCTCCGTCGCCCAATAGAGCATGACGTTGTCGAGCAGCTCGTCCTTGTCAAAAATGTTTTCGGGATCGCCGTCGCAATCGGTCCAGGCCCAGAATTTTTCCAAAATCCAGGCCGCCTGCCCGCTCGGCGAATCCGTCAGGCCATAGCCGAGCGTCTGCGGCCGCGTCGATTGCTGCTTGGAATACCCGGAATCGAGATCGACATAATGCTTCAGGCCGGCGAGCGCGCGCTTCTCTTCCGCCGTCGGCTCGCCCTCGACCTTCGGCGCCGCGTTGAAGGCGAGCGTGATGTGGATGCCGGCGCAATGCTCGGCGTCCTGCGCGCCCAGCGATGTCGTCACCGCCGAGCCCCAATCGCCGCCCTGCGCGCCGTAGCGCGCGTAACCGAGCCGATCCATCAGCTTCGCCCAGGTCGCGGCGATGCGGTCGACGCCCCAGCCGGTGGTCCTTGGCTTGGCGGAGAAACCAAAGCCCGGCAGCGACGGACACACCACATGAAACGCATCCGCAGGATCACCGCCATGCGCGGCCGGATCGACCAGCGGAGCGATCACCTTCTGGAATTCCACGATCGACCCTGGCCAGCCATGGGTGATGATCAGCGGCAGCGCCGACGGCTCCTTCGAGCGCGCATGCAGGAAGTGGATGTCGAGCCCGTCGATCTCGGTGGTGAATTGCTCGAAGCGGTTGAGCTTTGCCTCGCGGGCGCGCCAATCATAGCCATTGGCCCAGTAGGCGCAGATCTCCTGGACCCATTTCAGCGGCGCGCCCTGGCTCCAATCGTCGACCAGCTCCGCCTCCGGCCAGCGCGTGCGGGCGAGGCGGGATTTGAGATCGGTGAGAATGTCGTCGCTGATGGCGATGCGAAACGGTTTGACGGCGCCGGTCATCGGTTGCCCCCGATTTGTCTATCGGGAGAGAGTAGACCGAACTCACGCGGCATCAAAGGTGCACCTTCTCCCCTTGCGGGAGAAGGTGGCGCGAAGCGCCGGATGAGGGGTATTTATCCACGTGGACTACTGTGAGAGATTCACCCGCGGAGAGAACCCGTCACCCGCCTCGCTTCGCGAGGCACCCTCTCCCGCAAGGGGAGAGGGAAGAAGCTAGCCTGTCAGCGCGGCCTTCACCAAGCCACTGGCCTTGCCGAAATCCATCTGGCCGGCGTACTTCGCGCGCAACACCGCGATCACCTTGCCCATGTCCTTCATGCCGGCAGCGCCCGTCTCGGCGATGGCATCCGCGATCGCCTTCTTCACCTCGTCGTCCGACATCTGCTTCGGCAGATAGGCCGAGATCACCGCGATCTCCTCGCGCTCCTGGGCGGCGAGCTCGGCACGGCCGCCCTTGTCGTAGAGTTCGACCGACTCCTGGCGCTGCTTGATCATCTTCTGAAACACGCCGAGCAGGTCGGCGTCCGACAGCGGCGGCTTGCCGTTGCCGCGCGCCTCGATGTCGGCGTTCTTGATGGTCGAGTTGACCATGCGCAGCGTGGACAGCTTGCGCTCGTCCTTGGCCTTCATGGCCTCCTTGACCGCGTTGTTGATATCGTCGCGCAGCATGATCGTGATCCCTTCGAATATCCGACGCCTGATCTAGGCCGTTCGCGGCCCCGAGACAACCGGGGCTCCCAGCCATTCGAGCAGCGCTCGCGTCGTCGCCTCGGGCTGCTCCGGCTGCGGCAGATGTCCGCAATTGGCCAGGACGACCAGCTTCGCGCCCGCTATGCCCTCCGCCATCTCCTTGGAGAACGCGTTCGGAATCGTGTTGTCCTGATCGCCCGTCAGCACCAGCGTCGGGCATTTGATCGTCGCCAGCGTCGGCCGTGAATCCACCCGCACAATGATCGCGGTCTGCTGTCGCAGATAGCCTTCGACGCCGACGTCCTCGCCCTGCTCATGCACGAGCTTTCGAATGCCGGCATCGTCGTGGCGCCAGGGATGCACCAGCTCGGGAAACATCTCCTCGCGCGCCGCGCTCAGCTCGCCGCGCCTCGCCCGTTCCATCAGGCCGCGGCGGCGCGCGGTCGCTTCCGGTGTATCGGGCCGGGCCTGGGTGTTGATCAGCGCGAGCTTCAAAACCCGCTCGGGCGCCTGGCGCATGATCTCGAGCGCGATGTAGCCGCCCATGGAGTGGCCGGCGAGCGCGAAGCGCGGCGGGGCGTCGCTCAGCACGCGCCGGGCGATCGCCGCCATGCTGTCGTCGCGGATATGGTTGGCAATCATCACCGGGCCGAACCGCCAAAGCGCCGGGACCACCGAGGCGTAGATCCGGGCCGAGGAGGCCAACCCCGGAACCAGCAGAATCGGGGTGGTCTGGTCCATTATTGCCTCGCGAGCCCGGGAAATTGGCGGAAATTATTCTGCCAAGCTTAAGTGCCTGAGGGGACCTGTCAAATATGCAAAAACGCATGTGAATCGGCGCTCGTCCGCTTTGACGGCGGCGCCGGCCCGGACTATGAACCGGGCTCATGACACAACATGACAACGATACCGCCTGGCCGGACCACAAACCGACCGCGCTCCTCGTGCTCGCCGATGGCACGGTGCTCGAAGGCTTCGGTCTCGGCGCCGAAGGCCATGCCGTCGGAGAGGTCTGCTTCAACACCGCGATGACCGGCTATGAGGAGATCCTTACCGATCCCTCCTATGCCGGCCAGCTCATCACCTTCACCTTCCCGCATATCGGCAATGTCGGTACCAACGAGGAAGACATCGAGACGGTGAACATGGCCGCGACGCCGGGCGCGCGCGGCGTGATCCTGCGCACCGCGATCACCGATCCCTCGAACTACCGCGCCACCAAGCATCTCGACGCCTGGCTCAAGGCACGCGGCATCATCGGCCTCTCCGGCATCGACACCCGCGCACTGACCGCGCTGATCCGCAGCAAGGGCATGCCCAACGCCGTGATCGCGCATGCCAGGAACGGCGAGTTCGACCTGCATGGCCTGAAGGAAGAAGCGCGCGAATGGCCGGGCCTCGAGGGCATGGACCTCGTGCCGATGGTCACCTCGGGCCAGCGCTTCACCTGGGACGAGACGCCCTGGCTATGGGACAAGGGTTTTGGCCGCCAGGACAAGCCCGAGTTCAACGTCGTCGCCATCGACTACGGCATCAAGCGCAACATCCTGCGCCTGCTCGCCGGCGTCGGCTGCAAGGTGACGGTGGTGCCGGCGACGACCTCATCGGAAGACATTCTGGCGATGAAGCCGGACGGCGTGTTCCTGTCCAACGGTCCCGGCGATCCGGCCGCGACGGGTAAATACGCGGTGCCTGTGATCCGGGACGTCATCAAGTCGGGCACACCGACGTTCGGCATCTGCCTCGGTCACCAGATGCTCGGCCTCGCGGTCGGCGCCAAGACCAAGAAGATGCATCAGGGCCATCACGGCGCCAATCATCCCGTGAAGGACGAGACCACCGGCAAGGTCGAGATCACCTCGATGAACCACGGTTTTGCAGTGGACGAGGCGACGCTGCCGAAGGGCGCGACGCAGACCCACATCTCGCTGTTCGACGGATCCAATTGCGGCATCCAGCTCGACGGCAAGCCGGTGTTCTCGGTGCAGTA
Organism: Bradyrhizobium sp. Mp27; assembly: GCF_029953005.1. Classification (NCBI taxonomy): domain Bacteria; kingdom Pseudomonadati; phylum Pseudomonadota; class Alphaproteobacteria; order Hyphomicrobiales; family Nitrobacteraceae; genus Bradyrhizobium; species Bradyrhizobium sp. Mp27. The sequence continues at coordinate 70,139 of NZ_JASAUS010000019.1, forward strand.
CCACCCCGAGGCCTCGCCGGGCCCGCGCGACTCGCACTATCTGTTCCAGCGCTTCGCGGATCTGATGCGGCAGAAGAAGAGCGCGTAACGCCGGCTCTCCTGCGATTGCGTTGACGACATCGAGCCCGGGCCTTGACCCGGGCTCTTGTCATTCGGGCTCGACGCTGCGGTGGACGCGAGGAACGTCGTCTCACGCCCCTCGTTGATTCCTGCTACGCTCACGCAGGAGCCCTGCCATGTCCGCTGTCCGCGACAATGTCGAGCCACTCGCCATCGTGTTCGAAGATGACGGGCTCGTGCCGAACAACATCCTTCCCCTCCTGGTCTATCGGGATGCGGTGAAGCTCGATTCCAGGCGCCCCGAGGCGACCATCGAAAATCTGTTCGAAGCGAATAGCTGGGGCGGCACGTGGCGCAACGGCGTCTACGACTATCTGCACTATCACGCGACGGTGCATGAGGTGCTCGGCGTCGCGCGTGGCAGTGCCCGCGTGCGCTTCGGCGGCGACCATGGCCAGGAGCTGGAGATCAAGGCGGGCGACGTCGCGATCCTGCCGGCCGGCACGGGGCATCAGTGCATCAGCGCCAGCAGTGATTTCTGCATCATCGGCGCCTATCCGCCGGGCTCGAAGATGGTGGTGACGCGGGCAACGGCGGAGAACCACGCCAGGGCACTGAAGACGATTCCCGAGGTCGCGCTGCCGCCGGCCGATCCGGTGACGGGCAAGGACGGGGCGTTGATCCGGCTGTGGAGCCGGCCATAAGCGCGACGCCGTAGGGTGGGCAAAGCGGAGCGTGCCCACCAATCAGTTCAAGCCGCAAGGATAGATGGTGGGCACGGCGCGCAAGAAGCGCGCCTTTGCCCACCCTACGCAATTCCTTACGCCTCGTTGCCGCCTTCCTGGCGGGTGGCCTCGAACAGGAACCACGTCCGGCGCTCGGTCTCGTCGATGAAGTTTTCGAGGATGCTGGCGCTGGCGACATCGCCGGCGTCGTCGCAGACCTCGTGTGCCTTGCGCATCGCCGCGGCGACGTGCTTGTTGTCCTGCATCAGCTCGCGCAGCATCTCGCGTGGCGGGACGTAGTCCTCGTTGTTGTCCTTGATGGTCTGGAGCTTGGCGACCTGGCCGATCGACTTCAGCGTGGTGCCGCCGATCTTGCGGACGCGTTCGGCGAGCTGGTCGGTGGTGGCGAAGATCTGGTCGGACTGCTCGTCGAGCAGCAGATGATAGTCGCGGAAGTGCCGGCCGCTGATGTGCCAGTGGAAATTCTTGGTCTTCAGATAGAGCGCGAACGCATCAGCCAGAAGCACGTTGAGCGCCTCAGAGACCTTCTTGACCCCATCGGACGACAGATCGGTGGGGGTATCGAGATCGGGCGAGACCTTGGTGGGGGCTTTGCTCACGGGAAACCTTCCTGTTAGGACGCGGACATTGACGGCGCGCCGTCGCACCCCTAACGCAAGGCGGGCAGCGCCGGTTCCTTGACAGGAACCGTTTGGCCGGGACCTACGAAATACCATGGACGATTGGATCGATTACTACGACTCCACGCATACGATCTATGTCAGCAAGCTGCATCGCGACTTGCACTTCCAGATCATCGCGCGGGACATCATCGGCTACATCTCATCGCCCGAGGCGACCGTGCTCGACTATGCCTGCGGCGAGGCGCTGTCGGCGAGCCAGGTGGCCGCGGCCTGCGGCAAGCTGATTCTCGCCGAGCCCGCCCCCGGCGTGCGTGGCCGGCTGATCGCGCGATTTGCCCCGAACACCAAGATCCGCGTCCGCTCACTCGACGACGTCCGCAAAATGCAGGACCAGTCGATCGACCTCGCGGTGATGAACTCGGTCGCGCAGTACATGACGCCCGACGAGCTCGATGTCGCGCTTGTCAACATCCGGCGATTGCTGACCCCGTCCGGCAAGCTCGTGCTCGGAGATATCTTGCAGCCCAATGTCGGCATGTTCAGGGATGTGATGGCGCTGCTCAGCTTCGGCCTGCGTCACGGCTTCCTGAAGGACGCGCTGATCGGGCTGATCAGCACCGCGCTGTCGGATTACCGTCATCTGCGCACGCGCATCGGGCTTCAGCGCTATGGCGAGGACGAAATCGTCGCCAAGCTGACCGCGGCCGGCTTCGCTGTCCAGCGCGCCCACACCAATATCGGCCATAATCGCTGGCGCATGACCTTCATCGCGCGGCCGCCTCTAGTCCGTTAAGCATAATGACTGCCCGAGGTGGCTTGTCACACGCCGATAGGTAAAGATCGTCGCGGCCCGGTGGCGGAAGCGTCTACGCGAGGGCGGTGCAACGCTCTTCATCCTGGTTCAAATCCAGGCCGGGTCTCCACGCTTCGCCCCTCTCGGGGCTACGCGTGGCGCAGCCACGCAAGGCCCGAAGGGGCGCAGCGTGTCCGGCGTAGCTGTAGCGAAGCGAAAGCGAAGACGGACGGCATCTCAGCTGTCTGCGAGCACCCCTCTCAAACTTCAATCCACTTCGACCGTTTCGCACTCGGACAGCAGCTGAAGCCGGTCGGCATCCTTGGCTGCGGAGCTGAGGACAGCATCGAGCAGCCCCGGAAAGCGTGCGTCCAGATCCTCGCGGCGGAGCCGCATGAAGCGGTTGGTGCCCGCCACGCGCGTCAGCATCAGGCCGCATTCGCGCAGCTTGGCGAAGTGGTAGGCGAGGTTGGATTTGCCGGAAAGGCCGCTGAAGTCGCCACAGCAAAGTTCGCTGCTGACACGTTCCTGCTGCGCGAGCTGATAGACGATGGCCAACCGGATCGGATCGCTGAGGCAATCCAGAACCATCGGCAGCTCGATCTGCTCGCGGGTGGGATGAAGGGGCGTACGGCTCATGGTCCGGAATCATAGCAAACTGGCCGCGATGTTCAATAGTTCTTGAACCAATTGACTTCCTGACCCTCGTATTCAATAGTTCAATAAACGTTGAACATAGGGATATTGTCCAATGAGCGTGTTCTGGCTGGCTCTCGCGGCCTTCGCGATTGGTACCGAAGGCTTTGTCATTGCAGGGCTTTTGTCGTCGATCGCCGCCGATCTTTCGATTTCCGTCCCGGCGGCCGGCCAATTGGTCACCGCCTACGCCCTCACCTATGCGGTGGGTTCGCCGATCCTGGCGGTGACGCTGAACAACATCGACCGCCGCACCGTGCTGGCCCTGGCGCTATCGACCTTCATCGCCGGAAATCTCGTCGCGACGCTGGCTTCCAGCTACGTCCTGCTGCTGGCCTCCCGCATGCTGATGGCACTGGGCTCCGGACTGTGCATGCCGACGGCGCTCGCCGTATCGGTGGCCGTCGCCGCGCCCGAACGGCGCGGCCGCGCGGTGGCGCTGGTCACCTCGGGCCTCACGGTTGCAACCGTGATCGGCGTCCCGCTCGGCAATCTTGTCGGCAGCCTGCTCGGCTGGCGCGCGACCTTTGCCATGGTGGCCCTGATCGGCGCGGTTGCTCTTGCCGGCCTGCTGCTTGGCCTGCCCCGCGGCCTGCCGCGCAACACCGCCTCGCTCAGCGAACGACTGGCGGTGGCGCGTCACAGCAACGTCGTGATCGCGCTTCTGATCACGATCTTATGGGCGCTCGGCGGCTTCACCGTGTTCACCTATTTCGCGGTCCCGCTGCGCGGCCTCGGCTTCGACGCCGCGCAGATCAGCCTCGCGCTGCTGGTGTTCGGCGGCGCCGCCGCCATCGGGAACATGCTGGGCGGTGTCCTGGCCGACCGACTCGGGACGCTCGCCACCGCAGGCCTTGGGCTCGCCGGCATGGCGAGCGCCTTGATCCTGCATTCGCTGGTCCTGAAGCTGATGCCGGGACAGGCGCATTATGCGGTGCTGGGCGCGATCTTCCTCTGGGGCATCTCGGGCTGGGCGTTCTATCCGGCTCAGATCGCTAGCATCATCCGGATCGAGCCGCAGGCCTCGATGATCGCACTCTCGCTCAACGCCTCCGCCATGTATCTCGGCTTCGCCATCGGCGGGGCCCTGGGTGGCGCGGTGCTCGCCACCCTCTCGCCGACCGACCTTGGCTGGATCGGCGGATCGAGCGTTGCGGCCTCGCTGCTGGTGCATCTCGCCCGTGGCTGGCAAGCACGGCCAAAACCCGTCAAAATTGCCGGTTGATGGGCGTTTTTCGGGGTTTCGCCGCCCCGAAAACTGGTCTAAGACCCACCCGCGCGCGAGGGAGACCAACGCGCTCTCGGCCACAGGGGACGCGCAACAAGCGCGCCCTTTTTTTGTGCCTAAATTCCACTTCGGCGAGAGTTGATGCCCAAACGTACAGACATCACCACCATCCTGATCATCGGCGCCGGTCCCATCGTAATCGGCCAGGCCTGCGAGTTCGACTATTCGGGCACGCAAGCGGTGAAGACGTTGAAGGAGGAGGGCTATCGCATCGTCCTCGTCAATTCCAACCCGGCCACCATCATGACCGACCCGGAATTGGCCGACGCCACCTATATCGAGCCGATCACGCCCGAGATCGTCGCCAAGATCATCGAGAAGGAACGTCACGTCATTCCCGGCGGCTTCGCGCTGCTGCCGACCATGGGTGGACAGACCGCGCTGAACTGCGCGCTGTCGCTGCGCCGGCAGGGCACGCTGGAAAAGTTCGACGTCGAGATGATCGGCGCAACAGCGGATGCGATCGACAAGGCCGAAGACCGTCAGCTGTTCCGCGAGGCCATGACCAAGATCGGGCTTGAGACGCCAAAGTCGCGGCTCGCCAACGCGTCGGAGTTGAAGAAGTCCTTCCGCGACAAGCACCGGGCCGAACGCGAGAAGCTGTCGGGTGCCGCCCTCGAGGAACACGAACGGCAATGGGTGCTCGGCGAAAGCGACCGTCGCAAGCGCTACCAGGAATATGCGCTCGGCCAGGCGCTGATGGCGCTGTCCGAGATCGGCCTGCCCGCAATCATCCGCCCGTCCTTCACGATGGGCGGCACCGGCGGCGGTATCGCCTATAACAAGGAAGAGTTCCTCGACATCATCGAGCGCGGGCTCGACGCGTCTCCCACCAACGAAGTGCTGATCGAAGAATCCGTGCTCGGCTGGAAAGAGTACGAGATGGAGGTCGTGCGCGACAAGAAAGACAATTGCATCATTGTCTGCTCGATCGAGAACCTCGATCCGATGGGCGTGCACACGGGCGACTCCATCACGGTCGCGCCGGCGTTGACGCTGACCGACAAGGAATACCAGATCATGCGCGACGCCTCACTGGCGGTGCTGCGCGAGATCGGCGTCGAGACCGGCGGCTCCAACGTGCAGTTCGGCGTCAATCCCGAAGACGGCCGCATGGTCGTGATCGAGATGAATCCGCGCGTGTCGCGGTCGTCCGCACTGGCCTCCAAGGCCACCGGCTTCCCGATCGCCAAGGTCGCAGCCAAGCTCGCGGTCGGCTACACGCTGGACGAGATCGCCAACGACATCACCGGCGGCGCGACGCCGGCCTCGTTTGAGCCGACCATCGACTACGTCGTCACCAAGATTCCGCGCTTCGCCTTCGAGAAATTCCCGGGCGCATCGACCACGCTGACCACGTCGATGAAGTCGGTCGGCGAAGTGATGGCCATCGGCCGTACCTTCCAGGAGAGCCTGCAGAAGGCGCTGCGCGGACTCGAGACCGGCCTGACCGGGCTCGACGAGATCGAGATCGAGGGGCTAGGCCAGCACGACGACAAGAACGCGATCCGCGCCGCGCTCGGCACGCCGACGCCGAACCGGCTGCTCCAGGTCGCCCAGGCCATGCGGCTGGGCTGGTCGAACGAGGACATCTTCAACTCCTGCAAGATCGATCCGTGGTTCCTCAGCGAGATGCGCGGCATCGTCGACATGGAGGAGAAGGTCCGGAAGAACGGCTTGCCGGGCAACGCCTTCGGCATGCGCACGCTCAAGGCCATGGGCTTCTCCGATGCGCGGCTCGCTGTGCTTGCCGAGACGACGGAAGCTGACGTGACGGCGAAGCGCCACGCGCTCGGTGTCCGCCCTGTCTACAAGCGCATCGACACCTGCGCGGCCGAGTTCGCGTCGCCGACCGCCTACATGTATTCGACCTATGAGGCGCTGTTTGCGGGCGCGCCCGCGGACGAGAGCTCGCCGTCGGACAAGAAGAAGGTCATCATTCTTGGCGGCGGCCCCAATCGGATCGGCCAGGGCATCGAGTTCGACTATTGCTGCTGTCACGCCTGCTTCGCACTACATGACGCCGGCTACGAATCCATCATGGTCAACTGCAACCCCGAGACGGTGTCGACCGACTACGATACCGCCGACCGGCTCTATTTCGAGCCGCTCACCGCCGAGGACGTGCTGGAGATCATCGCGAAGGAGCGCACCAACGGCACGCTGCACGGCGTGATCGTGCAGTTCGGCGGCCAGACCCCGCTGAAGCTGGCGCGTGCGCTGGAAGCCGCCGAAGTGCCGATCCTCGGTACCTCGCCCGATGCCATCGACCTTGCCGAAGACCGCGACCGCTTCAAGCGCGTGCTCGACAAGCTCCGGCTGAAGCAGCCGAAGAACGGCATCGCCTATTCGGTCGAGCAGGCCCGCCTGGTCGCGACCGATCTCGGCCTGCCGCTGGTGGTGCGCCCGTCCTACGTCCTCGGCGGCCGCGCGATGCAGATCATCCGCGAGGAGAACCAACTCAGCGACTATCTGCTCGGCACCCTGCCGGAGCTGGTGCCGGCCGACGTCAAGGCACGCTACCCGAACGACAAGACCGGGCAGATCAACACCGTGCTCGGCAAGAACCCGCTGCTGTTCGACCGCTATCTGTCCGATGCCACCGAGATCGACGTCGACTGCCTCTGCGACGGCAAGGACACCTTCATCGTCGGCATCATGGAGCACATCGAGGAAGCCGGCATCCATTCCGGCGACAGCGCATGCTCGCTGCCGCCGCACTCGCTCGATGCCAGGATGATCGAGGAGCTGGAGCGGCAGACGCGTGAGCTGGCGCTCGGCCTCGACGTCGTCGGCCTGATGAATGTGCAGTACGCGATCAAGGACGGCGAGATCTACGTGCTCGAAGTCAACCCGCGCGCCTCGCGCACGGTGCCCTTCGTCGCCAAGGTGGTCGGCACGCCGGTCGCCAAGATCGCAGCGCGCATCATGGCCGGCGAGAAGCTCGCCGACTTCAAGCTGAAGAAGGCGGACTTCAAGCATGTCGGCGTGAAGGAATCGGTGTTTCCGTTCGCCCGCTTCCCCGGCGTCGACACGGTGCTCGGCCCCGAGATGCGGTCGACCGGCGAGGTCATGGGCATCGACAGCTCCTTCGCGATAGCCTTTGCCAAGAGTCAGCTCGGCGGCGGCACGCGGGTGCCGCGCAAGGGCACGGTGTTCGTCTCTGTTCGCGAGAGCGACAAGACGCGCATCGCCGAGGCCGTTCGTGAATTGCATTCGCTCGGCTTCAAGGTGCTGGCGACATCGGGCACGGCGCGCTTCCTGACCGATCAGGGCATCCCGACCGAGAGGGTCAACAAGGTGCTTGAGGGACGGCCGCACATCGTCGATGCCATCACCAATGGCGACGTCCAGCTCGTCCTCAACACCACCGAAGGCCCGCAGGCGCTCGCCGACAGCCGTTCGCTGCGGCGCGCGGCCCTCTTGCATAAAGTGCCGTATTACACCACTCTTTCCGGGGCCGTGGCAGCCGCGCAGGGCATCCGCGCCTATCTGGGCGGGGACCTTGAGGTTCGGACCCTGCAGAGCTACTTTTCGGAAACCTGATCGCTAGTGGCGGCTAGGCTGCCGGTAAGTAATTGGCAATGAAGCCACAATGGCCGGAGGAACTGTCCGGGCATTGTGGTTGTTCTGTTCCGGCGCCAGACCCACATAACGCTTCGGCGGCGGCGTGTTCAGCCCCCCGGACATACTGACGAATCAAGGTTGCCGCGCCCTCTGTTTTCGTAGGCGCGCGATCGAAAGACGAGAGAAGAGATGGAAAAGGTTCCGATGACAGCGGGCGGCTTTGCCGCGCTCGGGGAAGAATTGAAGAAGCGCCAGTCCGAGGACCGTCCGCGCATCATCGAGCATATCGCGGAAGCGCGCTCGCACGGCGACCTGTCGGAAAACGCGGAATATCATGCCGCGAAGGAAGAGCAGTCCCACAATGAGGGCCGCATCGCCGAGCTCGAGGACAAGCTCGCGCGCGCGGACATCATCGACATTTCCAAGCTGTCCGGCGACACCATCAAGTTCGGCGCCACCGTGACGCTGGTCGACGAGGATACCGAGAAGAAGACGGTGTGGCAGATCGTCGGCGAGGTCGAGGCCGACGCCAAGAAGGGCCGCATCTCCATCACCTCGCCGCTCGCGCGCGCGCTGATCGGCAAGAAGAAGGGTTCGACCGTCGAGGTCGTCGCCCCCGGCGGCGCCAAGGCGTATGAGATCACCAAGGTGGAGTGGCGGTAAGGATTTGCCGCTAGGCGTGATGATGTTTCGAAAAGGCCGCGCCCTGCGCGGCCTTTTTGTTTCGGGGTAATGCCGAGTGCTTGCGTGACCTACCTTCTTCCCTTCACATCAAGCGGCACGGCTGCCTCATATTTCGAATTATGCAGCACCAGCGACGTCCGCACGTTACGCACATGGGGCGCGGCGGTGAGGTGCGTCACGAAATCCTGGAAGGTGGCCATGTCGGGTGCGACGCATTTCAGGATGAAATCGACCTCGCCCGACAGCATCCAGCATTCCCGCACCAGGGGCTCGGCGCGGACGAACTCCTCGAAGGCGCGTAAATCCGCCTCAGCCTGGCTGGACAAGTGCACGGCGGCGAACACAGTGACGTCGAAGCCGAGCTTGCGGGCGTCGAGCAGGCCACGATAGCCGTGGATGTAGCCCTCCTCCTCCAGCGCGCGGACGCGGCGGAGGCAAGGTGGCGGCGAGATGCCGACGCGCTTGGCCAGCTCGACATTCGTGATTCGACCGTCGGCCTGGACCTCGGTGAGAATTTTCAGGTCGATCTCGTCTAGGTTCCGCGACACGTGATTGGAACTCCTGGCCTTTGCGGCTGTATTGGTGGATTTGACGCAATCCTCATAGCCAGTCCGCAGCAATTGCGCAATTTTATTGCGCGTGCAGCGCAATCGACTTTTGTTCCCTGTTGGAAAAATCCGCCGACAGGGAATGCAATTCTTGCATAGCTCACCAGAAGGCTTAGATTAGCTCTGATATTTCAGCGCTTCCGCGAGGCCTCCCGGCACGTTCCGCACCCGCGCTGCAGATCCCCCGTGAAAGGCGTCCGTCAAAATGTCTGCCACTGTTCATGCAAAGGTCGTCATTATTGGCTCCGGCCCCGCCGGCTACACGGCGGCGATCTACGCCGCGCGCGCAATGCTCGAGCCGATCCTGATCCAGGGGATCCAGGCGGGCGGCCAGCTCACCATCACCACCGACGTCGAGAACTATCCGGGCTTCGCCGACGTGATCCAGGGCCCCTGGCTGATGGAGCAGATGGAGAAGCAGGCAGTCCATGTCGGCACCAAGATCGTCTCCGACCTGGTCACCAAGCTGGAGACGACGCAGCGGCCGTTCCGCCTCACCTGCGACAGCGGCGACGTCTATCTCGCCGACAGCGTCATCCTCGCCACCGGCGCGCAAGCGCGCTGGCTCGGGCTCCCGTCGGAAACGAAATTCCAGGGCGGCGGCGTGTCGGCCTGCGCCACCTGCGACGGCTTCTTCTACCGCAACAAGGAAGTCGTGGTGGTCGGCGGCGGCAATACCGCGGTCGAGGAAGCCCTGTACCTCACCAACCATGCCTCGCAGGTCACCATCGTGCATCGTCGCGATCACTTCCGCGCCGAACGCATCCTGCAGGAGCGTCTGTTCAAGCACCCGAAGATCAAGGTGGTCTGGGACTCGGCGGTCGACGAGATCTGCGGCACCGAGAACCCGAACAAGGTCACCCATGTGCGACTGAAGAACGTCAAGACCGGCGCGCTCACGAACGTGAAAACCGACGGTGTCTTCATCGCCATCGGCCACGCGCCGGCGACCGAGCTCGTGAAAGACCAGGTCAAGCTGAAACGGTCGGGCTATGTCGAGGTCGCCCCTAACTCGACCGCCACCTCGGTGCCCGGCCTGTTCGCCGCCGGCGACGTCGCCGATGAGACCTATCGCCAGGCCGTGACGGCTGCCGGCCTCGGTTGCATGGCAGCTCTCGAAGCCGAACGTTTCCTGGCCCTGCGCGCCAGCGAGCGCGCTGCAGCGGAATAAAGATCATGCCTCGAACACGCGACGGATTTACGGATATGGATTGGGACAAGCTGAAGGTGTTTCACGCGGCGGCGGAAGCGGGCAGCTTCACGCATGCGGGCGAGCAGCTCGGCCTGTCGCAATCGGCGGTGTCACGCCAGGTCTCGGCGCTGGAGCAGGAGCTCTCGGTCTCGCTGTTCCACCGCCACGCCCGCGGCCTGATCCTCACCGAGCAGGGCGACCTGCTGTTCCGCACCGCGCACGACGTGTTCATGCAGTTGCAGGCAGCGCGCGCCAAGCTGACCGACAGCCGCGAGCGGCCGAGCGGCGACCTCAAGATCACCACCACGCCCGGCGTCGGCATCAACTGGCTGATCCCGCGGCTCGGCGAGTTCACTGCGCTCTATCCGGAGATCCGGATCTCGCTGATCGTCACCGACGAGGAGCTCGACCTGTCGATGCGCGAGGCTGATGTCGCCATCCGCACCCGCAAGCCGACGCAGCCGGATCTCATCCAGCGCAAGCTGTTCGCGATGGGATTCCACGCCTATTGCTCGCCGGATTACATCAAGCGCTTCGGCACGCCGCGCACACTCGAGGAGCTCGACTCCCACCGCATCATCACGCTCTCCGACGGCAACTTCGCGCCGCATCTTCAGAACCGCAACTGGTTGGTCGAAGCCGGCCGCAACGGCTCCGGTCCGCGCGAGGCCTATTTCAGAGTGAACAACATCCTCGGTCTCGTCCGCGCCTGTCAGCAGGGCCTCGGCATCGCGGCGCTGCCGGACTATCTGATCGAGGAACAGAGCCGCCTGGTGCAGCTGTTCGGAGAATCGGATTCGATCCAGCTCGACACTTATTTCGTATACCCCGAGGAGTTGAAGACGGTCGCGCGCGTGCAGGTGTTCCGCGACTTCGTGGTGAGCAAAGCGCAGCGCTGGCCGTCCTGATTTCCGCATGTCTGACATGCGACCTGAACGGTTGCTGCATGGCGCTCGTCGAGCCCATAATGTTTCCACGCTGAGCCTTCGCGTTGCGCATTTGTCCCCCTCCTCCAGTGGCGCGGGAGTTCAGTAATCCCTCTTGGAAGGTGATTGTGTCGGCCTCACGTGGCCAATACCTTAAGCCGGGCTCACTTGAGCCCGGCTTTTTTTCTGTCTCATCGGGTTTCACGTTCCGCGTGTATTGACAGTTCCACGTACACCCCGCATCATTTGCGAATGATCACGAAGTCGTGCGCAATCTCGTTCAAGGCAGTCGCCTCGAAAAAAGCCCCCCATCCGGGGACCTCGGATTTTTGCGCGCGCTAACACAGCTTCGTCATCGCAAGCAAATCCCGAAACCCCGCCACCTGGACGGGGTTTTTTCATGTGCCCTCCGTCTCAGGTTTTTTCTCGAGAAGGAGATGGAACATGACTGGTCTACACGATCATTTGCACGGACTCTGGCTGCCGCTGGTGACGCCGTTTCGCGACGGCGCTCTCGACGAGAGGTCGCTGCGGCGGCTGACGCGACATTACAGCGGACAGGCCATCGACGGCTTCATCCTGGGGGCGACCTCCGGCGAAGGCATGACGCTGCGCGCGGCCGAGCTCGAGCGCCTCGTCGCCATCGTGCGCGACGAGATGGCGGCGGGGCGTCGCACGCTGCCGATCTGCCTCGGCCTGTCGGGCGCGGACACTTCGCGGCTGAAGGAACGCCTCGACGAGACCGCGGACTGGCCGATCGACGGTTATCTGATCGCGAGCCCCTATTATGTGCGGCCCTCGCAGCGCGGGCTTCTGGCTCATTTCGAAGCCCTTGCCGATCACGCCGCCTGGCCGATCGCGCTCTACAACATCCCCTATCGCACCTCGGTCAACATCACCAACCAGACGCTGCTGCGGCTTGCCGAGCATCGGAACATCGTCGGGCTGAAGGATTGCGGCGCGAACCGCGAGCAATCCATCGCGCTCTTGCGCGACAGGCCGAAGGGCTTTCGCGTGCTCACCGGCGAGGACGCGAACTACCTTGAGGCGCTCACCGACGGCGCCGACGGCGGCATCGTGCTGTCCGCCCATGTCGAGACCGCGACGTTCGCGGCCGTCTATGCCGAGGTCAAGCGAGGCAACCACGACGCGGCGCAGGCGCGCTGGCACGAGGTCGCCGAGCTGACGCGCCTGTTGTTCGCCGAGCCGAGCCCGGCACCGGCGAAGTACTGGCTGTGGCGGTGCGGCCTGATCGACAGCCCCGAAGTGCGCCTGCCGATGGTGGAAGTGAGCAGCGAGCTCGCAGCCCAGATTGACCGCGAGATCGAGCGGCGAATGAAAGTCGCCGCGTAGCGCCTCCGCTTCCTCTCTTCACACGCACGCAGCCCCCTTCTCCCCGTGCGGGAGAGGGAAGGCAGCGTCGTGTCCGCTCGACACCATCTCAATCCGGAAAAGAGATCGAGCTATGGACATTCGTCAGTGGCGCGATGCGCTGAAGGCGGCATGGCAACGCGTTTCATATGCGAGCGAGTTATCCGACTGGCTGCGGCGCGACATCGGGTTGACCGCGGATGAGGTGAAATCGCGTGCGGACTACATCGACGAGATCAGAAGGAAATACAGTGAGTGGGTTTAGCGGCTCGTCCTTCGCCTCTCCCCGCTTGCGGGGAGAGGCCGGAATTTGCGCGAGCAAATTCCGGGTGAGGGGGAGCCTCCGCGAGTCCGTCTTTCACCGCATTTGCGGATAGAGCCCCTCACCCCACCCACTCCCCGTAAGAACGGGGCGAGGGAGTGAAACAGCGTGCCCCGTGCTTAACCCCGCGCGAACGCGCGCACCGCGCTGGCATGGTTAATCCGTGGTAGCACCTGTGTTCGAATGCGCCCGAAATTGCGATCCGGATTCTTAAAACATCGCGGCTATCACTGGCGCCCATAAGCGAAGAAATCGCGGGGGCGTTTGTGAATATCCAGAATGAAGTGGCGTCGCATTACGACGCCGGACGGCAGAGCTTTACTACCGAGGACATTCTCTGGGCCGCCGGCATCTGGTCGGTGATCCTGACGCTGTCGCCGGTCATCGTGTTCTACATGCTGATGGTGGCGTAACCCGTCTCCACCGGGCCAAAACGCAAAACGCGCGGACTTCCGCGCGCTTTCCGTCCGGGGAATGATTTATGAAAATTATGCCGCCTGCTTGTGCATTGCGCCGGATGCCGACGCCGTGCCGCGAATAGCCTTCACTGAACGCTCGATTGCCGCCCACAGCCTTGCGATTTCCTGGGCCGCGCGGCTCTCGGCCTGATACTCGCGCGCGCCTTCGCCGTGGCTGAGCGCCATCAGCAAATCTGAACGGTTGGTGATCTGGCCGCCCCACACCGGCGCGCGGAATTTCGCCAGCGCCTCGCGGGCGATGGTAACGATCGGGCTTTCGGACTCGTCGCGGCGCGCCGGCGCACCGTTGAGTACGACCGCGTAGGGCTTGCGCGCCGCGCGGCACATCTGGATGGTTTCCTGCACCGCGTTGACGTCGAACACGCCGGGGCGTGCCGGAATGACGACCATGGTCGCGTTCTTGATCGCGTCGTCGACGACGGCCGAGAGATTCGGCGGCGTGTCGATCAACACCCATTCATAACCGTCGCGCTTGGCAGCGGAGACGATGCCGCTGACCGAGTTCACCGCAGCCTTGATCGGCGGCTCGTTGGTGCCGCGCAGCTTGTGCCACAGCGTGAGCGAGCCCTGCGGATCCGCGTCCACGAGCATCACCTGCTTGCTCGCCTTGATCTGCGCGGCGAGATGTGCGGCCAGGGTACTCTTGCCCGAGCCGCCTTTACGCGATGCAAAAACAATTACGTTCATACCTCTGGCCTCCAGATTGACCCCAGATCACGAAAATGAATCACCGCGCTGATTCGGGAAAGAAAAATTTACCGGCAGTTGCCTCAGAGCCACGAAATAACAAGACGTGTTGGCTTTTGAGTCACACTGCGTCGCGCGACCAGGATACCAATCGCAACGAAACGCCCTTCACGTCGGCAATCCCGCGCTTTTTCGGCAGCAACGCGGGAAAAAACGGAATGCAACCTCGCCGCGCAAACCCTCTCGCGACTCTTTTCCGTCGAACGCGCTGGTAATTGTCGCAGGCGTCCGCACGAGGGGGCGAACAAAAGGAGTCCGGAGGCTGGCGCGCAGCTGATGCCGGGAACGCACATGCAGGGGCGGCCGATGCGAAGGCGCTTCGCGCTGTTGCCCTGACGCGACGAGCTTCAAAGAAAGAACGCTAGCCCCGCGCTCAGCTTTCGCTGGATTTCTTCTTCTTGGCCGTCTTCTGCGAAGGCTTGGTGCTCTTCTTGGCGCGGGCCTCGCCGGGCTCGGGTCCCTGGCGGAAGAACACTTTGCACTGCGGCGAGAGCTGCGATTTCTTCTGGATCATGCAGGCGGTGATGGCATCGACGTTCGGAACGAATTCGCCGCACAGCCGCATCGCATCCGGCGAGCAGGCCTGCTGCTCCTCCTGCGTGTAGGCGAAGCCGGCGCCGGGATGGACCAGGACGGCGAGCGCAATGCCCGAGATCGCAGCAGCCAAGGACTTTTTAAAACGGAGCGCCGGCATCGATCCCCCCAAATGTCGAGTCAGAGCGAATAGTGGGTGAACGGGCGTTCGTTGGCAACGAGGCCTGAAGCGAAAACGGCAACCTGTGCGCTCCGGGCAACAGGCCGATCGGCCCGACGCGGGCCCATCCCGGCACGACGTCGCGATATCAGGCTAAGCCTTTGGCAGAGCTGGCGAGATCGGGACCGCGCGCGGCTTCAGCTTCGGTCCAACAAAAAACGCGAAAACAACCCCATGCACAGTAGCCAGGCCACGGCGGCATTTGCGGATTTTACGAAATCGATTTGACTCGTCGGGCAAAACAGCGGCATGATGGCATGATCGAGAACGTGGGGTGGTCGTGTGATGTCCCCGTGAGATGAGGGGCGCATGGCCACAGTGTTGATCGTCGCGCCGGTGTTCGCCCTGATCGCGGCCGGCTACGCGTCGGTGCTGTTTCGCTTCGTCTCCGAGACCGCGCACAAGGGCATCTCCGAATTCGCCTTCAGCATCGCTATCCCGGCGCTGCTGTTCCGCACCATCGTCGTGTCGGAATTCCCCGATGTCAGCCCTTACCGGATGTGGGGCGCCTATTACGGCGCGCTCGCCATCACCTGGATCGCGGCGCTGGCGCTCTCGGCATGCTTGCGCGAACGGCGCGAGGACCGCGAGGACGGCGTCGTGTTCGCGATCGGCTCGGTCTACGGCAACATCGTGATGCTCGGCATTCCGCTGGTGCTCTCGGCGCTCGGCAACGAGGCCGCAGGCCCGATGTCGCTGATCCTGTCGGTGAACACGCCGCTGCTCTGGCTCTGCGGCATCCTGCAGATGGAGCTTGTCAGCCGCAAGCGGACAGGCTCGGTCCTGTCGGTCATCCGCCCCGTGCTCGCGGATCTCGCGCGCAATCCGCTGATGCTGGCGATCGGTTTCGGCGTGGTCTGGCGTTTTACCGGTCTAGGCCGCAACCCGGTGGTCGACAGGACGGTCGAGCTGCTCGCACAGGCCGGATCGCCGGCGGCGCTGATCGCGCTCGGCATCAATCTGTTCCGGTTCGAGGTCAAAGGCGAGATGCTGAGCGTCGCCGCGATGAGCGCGCTCAAGCTGCTGGCGATGCCGGCGGTGGCGTTCGTGCTGGCCAAGCTGCTCGGCTTGCCTCCGGTCGCAGCCGGCGTGATCGTGCTGTTCGCGGCGATGCCGACCGGCGCGAACGCGTACATCTTCGCGGCGCAGTATCAGCGGCTGGTGAACCCGGTGTCGGGAGCAGTGGCGCTGGGGACGCTGCTGGCGGCGGTGACGTTGCCGATGGTGGTGGTTATCGTGGCGGGGGTGAGGTAGCGAGACGAGCGGTCACGCGGTCATCCCGGTTGATCCGTGCGAGGAGCTGACCTCCGCAAGCGCAGGATCAAACGTATCGCCAGCCAGAGCATCAGAACGACGATCACGAAGGCGGCAACCGGCGCGGCCAAGGCAAGAAGCGATACGAGGAGTGCACCGCCCAGTTCGGCGGTCGCAACGGTCGAGTTGCCGAGGCCAGCCGTCAAGACCGTCGATTTGGCCCGCACGGCCGCGGTGACGCCATGCACGATGCCGGCCGCGCCGCCACCCGCGACGATGGCGGCCGTCCATTTCATCATCGGTGGAAGATCTGCCATGGTCGCCGCCGACAGGATGGCTCCGGCGATCACGGCGACAGGCGCGGCGATGACATCGAGCAAATTGTCCACGCCGGGAATGAAATACGCACCAACCTCCAGGAGCGCGGCCACGCCAAGCATGAGCATTGCAGCGGGTGTTCCAAGCCATGCGAAACCGTCGCCCAAAGGAAGCGAGCCCGAGTAAGCGGCCACGCTGGCAACCAGCATCGGCAGGAACACCCGGAAGCCCGTCGCGGCCGCAAGACCGACACCGAGCACAATCGACAACGCGAGATCGGAGTTCGACATGAGATCCCCAACGATTGTTGCGCTCGAATTTCCTCGGGAAGGCTGGACGTGATGCGGCCGATGTCATCGGGATGAGTACGGCCATCGACGCAGATCGCAACGCGCAATCAGGCTACATCGCCAAGGATGATCAAACCAAGCCAGAAATGTTGACGCAGCCGATCACTCTACGCATTTCTTCCGCTTCGAGATCAAAGACGAGGACCGTCGCAGTGATGGGCGCGCTCAAGCTTCTGGCGACGCCGGCAGTCGCGTTCGTGCTCGCAAAGCTGCTCAACCTGCCGCCGCTAGCGGCCGGCGTGGTCGCGCTGTTCGCGGCGATGCCGACCGGCGCCAACGCCTACATCTTCGCGGCCCAGTATCAGCGGCTGGTGAACCCGGTGTCGGGCGCGGTGGCGCTGGGGACGCTGCGAGCGGCGGTGACGTTGCCATTGGTGATGATGGTGGTGGCCAGGTAAGCCCCCGTTTAATTTTGCCTTTGCACGCAAAGGTAGCTATCCTGCGATGATACCCATAGCAGGAGGCGGATATGGGACATCGCGAGGAAATGCTCGACGTGATCAAGCGCGCTTACGCCGCGCGCGGTGATAGTGACGCGGCAGGCCTGGTGGCCGCTTTTCATCCCGAGGGCCTGTTCAATCTGGTGGGCGACAAAAGCGCACTGCACCTGACAGGAAGTGTGCAGGGGCACGAACCACTGCGTGGCGCCTTCGGTCAATTCATTGACCATTTCGACTTCGAAAAGCGCGAGATCCTGAGCGAATTGGTTGAAGGGAATTGTGCTGCAATACGGTCCCGCCTTGTCATCCGATACCGTCCAAGCGGGAAAGTCTTCAGCACGGAAGTCCTGGACCTCTTCAAATTTCAGGATGGCAAAATCATTGAGCTGATTGAATTCGCGGATACTGCGCAAATCAAGGCCATCATCTCCTAACGCGCGATGAGACGGGATTGGATCGCGCGTTGAGGAGAGCGTGAGGCCTTCGTGCTCGCAAAGCTGCTGAACTTGCCCCTGCTTGCTGCTGGCGTCGTCGTGCTGTTCGCGGCGATGCTGACCGGCGCGAACGCGTATGTCTTTGCGGTTCAGTGTCGGTGGCTGGTGAACCCGGTGTCGGGCGCGGTGGCGCTGGCGACATTGCTGGCCGCGGTGACGTTGCCGGTGGTTGGTGGTGATCGTTGCGGGGTAAGGATAGCTGAGCGATGAAATAACTCAGGTCAATCAGTTGCGTAACGCGCAAACAAGCCGAAAGCGCTAGCCCGTCTTATTCGTAAGAGTGCGCCTGAGGGGTAAAGCGCTGATGCGGCGTAGGATTCGGTTGCGAAGCCAACCCCATCACCTCCAACCGCGAACGCCACGCCCGCC
>NZ_JASAUS010000020.1:0-83754 GCF_029953005.1 Bradyrhizobium sp. Mp27
ATCAGGCCGCTGACTCTGACGCGTAAAAATAGTTTATTTGCTGGTCACGACGAAGGTGGTCGTTCATGGGCGCGCATAGCTTCGCTCATCGCCACCTGCAAAATCAACAGCGTGGAGCCCTACGTCTGGATGAAAGCGACGCTCAAAGCGATCGCAACCGGTCACCCGCAGTCCCGGATCGACGAGCTCCTGCCCTGGTCGTTCGGCCGCACCTCGTAATTCTCCGTCGTTGCCGCCTCCATACCCCCCGCCAACGATTTGCAAACACGTTGATCAACAGACTGCAATCCCCACGCCAAACCTTTGCGAGTGGGACGCGAACGTCGCTTACTGCTTTGAGAGGATGGAGCGGACAGATTGCGTTCGACTTGGCTTCTATCGGGTCAATGCCGACGACTGGCTCAAGGTTTGTAGGGAAACGTGCCAAAACGGAGATCAAATCCGGCCGATTTCTTCCCTAACAATGCATGCGCGAATGCGGCCAGCTCAGCATGATAGCGCTGATATTTAAGCCGCGTTGGCCTCAGACTCTGTAATCCGCTGGAATTCGAAGAGCAATTCCTGGAAGTGCTTGGCGAGATAGCCGACCACTTTGCCGTTACGCAGTAGTTTTGAGACATAGCCGACCGCCAGCGCCAGATCGAGATGGTCGGTACCGTAGGTTTGTTCGGCTACCTTGAATTCTCGGGCCAGCGAAGCTGACTCCCGCTCCATTAGCGCTAGCTGCTCGTCGGACAGTCCTTTAGGCGCGCGTGGTATGTAGCCGGTAGCGAGCTGGTTGCGCGGTGTCGCTGCCACCAGGGAGCGCACATAGCTGTTCGAAAAGTTGTTCATGGCGATCATCAGCTCGGCCGCCTCGATCTGACGGATCGGCGCAAGCTTGCGCAATTCCGAGAACGAATTAAGGGTCAAATGCTTTTCTTTCAACAGATCAACCGCCTCAGTGCAGATGCCGTCCAATAGCTTGCGGCGCCGGCGAATGCTTGCAACGTCGACATTCAGGGCCTTTGCAATCCTAGCTTCCGAGACGCCGTTCTCGATAGCCTTCAAGATCATGCGGTGCTCTTGAATGATCGCGATGCGATTGACCCGCTTGTTATAGGTGAACGCCTCATCTTCGGTCGAGATCAGGCACTCGATCTCGAGCTGTCCGCGCTCTCGAAGCACTTCCAGCCGCAAATGGCCGTCCAGAAGAAGGAATTTGCCCTGGCCATCCCGGCTTCGCGCAACCACGGGGGGTTCGACCAGCCCAATCTCGCCGACGGATGCAGCGATTTGCCGGTATTTCGGCGAGCGCTTCACCTCCTCCGACACCAGCTTTAAGGGTTGAATGTCGGAAAGCCTAACCATGGATGTCCGTTCTTCAAAGCCCATGCGAACCGAAATGTGAGGCCTGCGTGCCATGGCCTATCCCTGCCCGTGCAACCGCATCGCAAGATTCTTTGGCAAGGTGTCGAGCTTCTCGTCTTCCAAGATCGAAAAAAACTCCGGCTCGACCAAGAGCTTGCGCAGAGCTTCAAGGATGAAGACCAGGCGGGACTTAGTGTTATTGGATTTTCGGATCAGGACCCGTTTCCGATCAACGTCTTGACGGTAAGCGCGCAGAAGCGCGTTCGAGCTGATCGGTGCGCCATCAGTCCGCCGGGGACCGGACTTGTAGCCCTTACCGCGGCGTCGTCGTTGCTCAATCAGCTTCTTGGCTGCTAGCAGGCGCTGGCCGCGCAGCAATCTCTCTTCATAGGCCTGCTGCAGCACGGTCTGGATGTCGCTATCCTGCGCCTGCGAGATCATGACGGCAATGCTGACGGGCATTTGTCCTGCCTCGACCGCACGCAAGAGCCGATGCTCGCCGCTTTCTAACAGGCTGCTCACGCCCTTGACATACTCAATGCTCAGCCCGGTCTTGCGCGCGATATCATCAAAATCATAGCCTCGGGACCGCAGCCCCTCGATGTCGTGCAAAAGGTCGATCGGCCGGTGCTGACGTCTGGCGCAATTCTCGACCAGACTCATGATGGCGCTGTCCTCGTTGGTAGCGTCCACCACGACGGCAGGAATTTCGCGCTGCCCGAGGGCTTGATAAGCTTCCAGACGCCCCTGACCACAGACCAGATCGTAGCGCGGCTCCCCTTCGCAAGTCTTCCGTTTGACCGTGATCGGCCGTTTCAATCCCAGTTCCGCGACGCTCGTCACGATTTCTTTGAAGATTCGGCGGTTGCGGGCGCGCGGATTGACGACGTCGATGGCTCCGACCGGAATAATCTCAATGCATTGAGCCGAGCCCATAACTGACCTCCAACAATTGCGAACGCGCGGCAAGTTCGAACAGCATATCGAGGCTATCAAAGCGGTATGCGTCGAACGCCAGGCCATTATCTTCCGCGAGCGCGACCGTATCGGCCTGCATCTCAAAGCGCGGTAACAGATAGTAGTCGAGCACGGCGCTGTTCATCTGATTCATCCGGATCGCCACTGTGATGTCCGGCCGCAGACCTGCATCAAAGCGCACCTTCCAGCGGTGCGAGCCCGCCATGGTTTCCTGCGACCGGACCAAACAGATCGATGCGGTGAATTCGTCATTGACCGCGAGAAGGTCAGTTTCGGTGTCCTGGCGAACCGATCCTCCGATCTCTTCGATTCCGCGCACCGTGGCTGCAATGAAATCAGGATACATCCGACGCAGCGCGCGGTTGATCTCGATATAGCGATAGTCGCGGTCTGGGCTGAAACCTATGAGTTCATAAGCTCGGAGTAAACTGCCGAAACGAGTGCGATAGGCGCTGCTGGACGGCCCGACCTCGAGTTCGTCAATGATGATTCCGGAGAGATAACCGTGCTGCTCCAGCAGGCCGCGGAGCACATCGAGAAGCTCCTCATTAGAATAGCGCTTGCAGCGCTCGGCAATGATGGCTTGAGCGGATCTGAATGTATCTTCGTCGACTATAGGCTCAAAAGCCTGGTCGTGACGTATCCAGCGCTCGGGCGGATTAGAGACGCGCAGGCCCTTTAGCTTGCATGAGCATCTGTTCCAAACATTGTTGCCAATGTACTTCTCGTTGATGAGGATTTGGTGGACGATTGCCCTAGTCCAGGAGTGACTGAGATCAGTGGTGACCCCTTTGGCATTGAGACTGTCTGCGATTTCCCGCTCGCTCTTGCGTTGAGCGACGAAGGCCTCGTAGATGAATCGGATGGTCTCAATCTCTTGCTCCGGCCCAGGGATAAGCACGATTCGGTCGGTCTGGATGCTTTTGTGCTCGCCGCGGGTGAGCTCCGCCTTTGCAACACCGTTTTGATCAATCAGCTGCCGTCTCAGCCCAAATCCGGCTGGGCCGCCCTGACGATAGCCGAGCTCGATCAGGCGCCGCTGTCCGGCAAAAACCTTCACTGAGAGTTCTCGGCTGTACTCACCGGCCATCGCGCGCTTCACGCCCTTGACGATGGTCGAGACAGGGCTTCCATCATTCTCGAATTGCTCTGCGCAGTAGCGAACCGAGATGCCGGCGCGTTTGCAAATGTACTCGTAATAGGCGCTTTCATCGGCGTCCTGGAAGCGGCCCCAGCGACTGACATCGTAGACGAGAATTGTCGAGAAATCGGCCGCGCCACGTTGGACATCGTCGATAAGCCGCTTCAGAGCATGCCGATCATCCAGATTGAGGCCGCTTTTGCCACTATCCTCATACGTCTTTTCGATGCGGAATCCGTGACGAGCAGCATACTCGCGAATTGCCTGTGCTTGGTTAGCCGTCGAATACTGCTGGTGATCGGTCGACATCCGCACGTATTCCGCAGCAGGCTTCTGGGCCTGTCGCTCGGTTTCGGCATCTGAATGAGATATGCCCCGCAACATCGTCGCCCTACTAGCGTCAAGAATGCATGATCGGTCTTCGAAACTATAACTTAGCTCGGGGGGAAACATGTTTCCGAAAACGGGCAAGAAGTTTCCAAGCAACAGAACAGCCTCGTCCACTTACGCGAACTTGATCGCCGATATTCTAAGATCCGAGCTAGGCAACAGCCATCAAGCTCAGAAGACCTTGATGAGGTGGACCGGGGCCAATGAGAGAACTGCTAAGAATTGGCTTTCCGGTTCAAACGGTCCAAGCGGCGAGCATTTGTTGCAGCTCATGCGCAACTCGGACCGAGTCTTCGAGTTCGTCTTGAAATTATTGCATCGACCCGCCTTGGTATCCAATCAGAGGCTCGCAGAAGTGAGGAACAGCTTACAAGTGACAGCTGATCTGGTCTCGGAAGTCATCGAGGTCCAAGACGGACATGACTGACCCAAAACAAGCGATAGAGCTACCAATCGAGCCGGGCGCGGCAAATGGAGCTCTGGCAATCGGAGCATGCCCGGCTCGCGTAGAGAAACGCGGACGAGGCGCAGCCTGGTGCCTTGGCAAAACTCTCGTCGGCGTGAGACGGCTGATCGAAAGTTCGTCACCTCCACACGTGGCTCGCGCGGCGTTGCCGCCTCGGATGAGGAAGTTTCGGGGAGGCAAACCTTCAGAGGAGTAGGCCCAGATCACGATGCGCATGGTGCGCCTTTGTTATCTCAATTCGAATGGTCATCGTCTCATATTTGCAGACAAGCCTCGCGCGCGCGCGTAGGCACCCCAAATGTGCTAGATTAGACGCCCTCCTCCAAGATACTCCGTCGAAAAAGTTCTGCGATTACTGAGCCGTCACGTCGCCGCGAAAGCTTGAACATTGTCTCTCGCATAAATTCTGGGGTGTGAGATTTTCGATAACCTTCAGCAGGTGCAAGGCAATGCGATGGGCTGGGAAGTCAACGATGAGGATCGTCTCATTTTGCGAGCCTAAGTAGTCGGAGAAAGTCGGGTTTTTTATCTTCTTATGATTCCATGTAGATTCCGACCTACCGACCTTGCCGACTACGAAGTAGACGCCTGGGCGCGAGCTCATCGCTGATCGCTAGGGCCTGCCGATAAATACTCGGGTCGGTGGTCGGTAGGTCGAGTTGAGCCTTGTTCTAGAACGGCGGCTCGAAGGGTGTTTTCGACGGATCAAGAGGAGCCCACTCCCCGGTGTCGTCCCATTCAACCCTAGTAAATACTCGGTTCCAAGTTGCCCGTGCGAGCCGGAGTTCAGGAAAGACGAATCCACGCGGTCTCGAATTGTCGATCTTCTTGAACTGCAGCCTAGTAAGGAGATAATTGACGGCATTCCAGGAGATGTCCTCCTTCCGCAGTTGTTGCCGAGCGACCTCTGTGAGGGTCGAGGTTGCGACGAAGGGCTCTTTTTCAGTAACCCATCGTTGAACCGGCGCCACACCCTGATGAAGCAAGTCAAGAAGCCATTTTTCCAAGCCTGTCAGAGATGCCGTTTTTTGGAAGTCCTTCTCCGCGGTCTGTGGAATATTCACCCTTGGGTGCCATTCCCCCAACGGGCGCTCCAAAAGGTCGTACAGCATTGCCTCTAAGCCGCCGGCTTCGAGCTCCTCATTCAGAGCTTTGAAGTAGGGCTTATCGCCCTTGCGGCCTTCGGAGACTCTAAAGACGGCAAACCGTCGATCATCTAGCTCAGCAGTAACCACCCACTCCTCGTTGGACGCCATAATTACTTTTGCGTAGTTCGTCATTTGTACGATATCGCGCCCTTTGCCCTCCATAGGCAGATTTCTTTCCGTAAGGAGTGCTTTCAAAATTCCACGCGCTGAGCGGTCGTCCGGTCGCACTGCTTCGTCCGCGAACAACAAGCATACGTCTCTCATATGCGCGTTGAACCGACCGGCAAACTGACTGGGAGTCACGACTTGCAGTCCATGTTGGCCAAAGAGCGATCTCATCGCGCGGCCAAACGTCGACTTTCCGGTCCCTTGCCCGCCCTTGAAGACCAGCGCTACCTCTGCAGGTTGGTCAGGATTCTGCACGGCCCATGCAGCCCAATTTAGGATGTACTCGGCGGAGCTTTCATCTCCATCTGCAAGGACCGCAGCAATGTGAGCTTGCATGCGCGACCACCTGCCAGGTCGAGGTTCTACTCCAAAACCGCGCCAGAGGTTCAAGAACCCGTTTATCACCTGATGGTTGCCGGGTCGGAACACAAGACCACGGAATTGTCGCCGCATTTCATGTTCGAGCCAGAATCTGCCCAGCGGCTTAAATTGTGGGTTGTTTTTCGCGTCCTTTCCGACGAGCACGCGCATATGCATATAGCGGTTACGAAAGTCCTCGAAAGACTGAGTCGACAACTGGTCTCTGCCGTCCCCCTCAGACGGGATCCACTCAGCGACTCGACACTTCCCAGCATCATTCTCAATCACAAAGTGCTTCTCGTTCAGAAGCCGCAGCTCTGGGCTGATGACCTCTTCCTTCGCTCGCTCGATCTGCCGGATCGCATACTTCTCTGCCGCGTTACCTTTTTCGAGGACGCTCTCTGAGATGGCCCAGTGAGGGTCGGTCAGGAGGGAAAAGATTACCTCATCCGGGACGCGCTGGCGCACTAAATTGCACACGGCATCAAAGAGCCAAGCCGAGCGGCTGTTGTCATCCGACTTTGGCTCATCCGGGTGTTTGCCTTGACCAATGATAATCTTGACGCGGTCAGGAACGCCCCATTCGTCGAGTTCAGACGATTCGATGATGCGACGAACGTTTCCGCCAATCTTGACCGAGTTATTAGACTGGCCTGGTCGGCCCAGCGCGGCCGATTGATCACTCCGGGTAGGAGCCGCCGGTGTAAATGCGGAAAGCGGATAAACCCTCGAAGTATCGAAAGTTACTACTCGCGCTAGAGCCGGACGCCGGCCCTTCAACCGCTTGCGTTCGTCAGGAATGTTGACTGTCCCCGGCAAACGCATGATGCGGTCGATGTTATGGCAGTTATCACCTTGGAAAATATGCTCCATCGCAACGTTGTACAGCGCCGCGGTTTCCGCCAGTTCAAGCTTGCCGTCCAAAACGATCGGCCCTTCCAGCCTCCAGAAAGCTTGGTATCCACCGCCCGAAAAGAGAATGACGGTCGGCTTCGGAATGCCAGCCGGGAGCCGATCAGTCATCAGCGAGAGGATACGGCGCTGCTCGTCTTCCACCGGCTCGTTAACTCGTGGATCGACGTCGACGTGGAGCCAGCGAACCTCCTTGATATCTTCGCGTTCAGCCTTCTTGTCGAGATTTCTCAGCGGTCGATTCACATGGAAATACAGGTTAGCATTTCCATTCCGCGTAACCAGCCATTGCTTGAGTTGATCCATGCAGTCCGGACCGAAGGTACGGGTCTGGATTCCCTTCCGATGTGGAGGAATCGCGGTGAGCACCCACGGCCCCTCAGGCTCGAAAGCGTTCAGGAATGCGATCGCTGCATCGTTGTCCGGTTGTGGCACAGCGTTATCTGTGTCAGACATTGCCGCCCTCCTGCGTTCTCGCGGAAGACACGGGAGTATTCGCAGACCTGCAATAGCCACGGGCGACCGCGACTTGCGTCTTCATCCACTCCAGGACCTCATCCTCCAGGAAGGCGGTAGTCTGGGGTCCAAGGGCGATAGGCTTTGGGAATGTCCCTGCTCGAATCCGAGCATAGAGTGTGTTTTTTGAGAAGCCGACCATGGGGACGACTTCGCTAACTCTTAAAAATCGCATTTGTTGCTCCCTTCGGTTTGTAAGGAAGCAACCACATAGTGCAGTTGGTAGGTTGGCGTCACCAGCCGGAAATTGTCTGCGCTTGGATGAATATCTCCGAGCAGCTCGGCTATCAATTTAGCGTGTCAACGCGTCCACCATCGCGTCGCCTAGAAGTTCTTCGCGAAACCCAGGCCTTTTGTTTACGGCCATTATCACGGCCTCTATATCGGAGAGCTCAACTCGACGATCCAATACGCGAGCCGCGCCGTACAGTAGACGCGCAGCGGCGCTCACGGGTACCTGGTCGACTGGTTGGCGATCGTCTCGGGTTGCCGCTTCGA
Source organism: Bradyrhizobium sp. Mp27 (assembly GCF_029953005.1). Classification (NCBI taxonomy): domain Bacteria; kingdom Pseudomonadati; phylum Pseudomonadota; class Alphaproteobacteria; order Hyphomicrobiales; family Nitrobacteraceae; genus Bradyrhizobium; species Bradyrhizobium sp. Mp27. Next base: position 7,928 of record NZ_JASAUS010000020.1, read on the forward strand.
AAGTGAATGCAACTCTTTCTTCGAGCAGGAAATTTCTGAGCTCTTTGGCGAATTCCTCCAGAGGGAGTCGTTGAAAGCCTCCCTTGCCAACTCCTCGCTTTCGTCCTGCTGTCTTCTGGCGCTTGGAGAAGAGCTCCTCACTTCCTGCATTCAGGCAACCTAAGAGCTTTTCCAAGTACCCATTCATTTCCTCGACGCTTGAGCCGTGCAAGTGAGCCATGGAATCGAGCTCTTCCCGCGAGACATCGTCGAGCACCGATAAGACCTGCGCAACTTCTCTTAATTTCTCAGCCATTTTTGCGCATCGTGCCGGAAGATCAGTGTCGGCCCTACGTAGTTTTTGAATGGCTTGCAGTTCCGTCTTGCACTCGACATACCGTTGCTCACCTGCTCGCAACGCCCTCAACAAGGCGTCTTCTTTTCCGACCAGCGGCTGAACGGCCTTACCATCGCGCTTCTGTTCATCAGCAGAGTCAAATGTGATCCGGAATCTAAACGTGTCGTCGGCGAGAGCGTGTGCATGGTGGGGCGTAAATAGAGTCATCGTACAATGCTCATGATGTGTGCTTCATATGCAGCAACAGCGTCACGTTTTTCCGTTAAGTAATCGTACTTGTTGTAGGTCTTTTGAAGACCAACCTTCGCGTGCCCAATGACCGCGTCTCGAACATCTTGGTTGAACCCGAGCCGCGCGAGCCTCGTCTCGCAGGTGACGCGAAGATCGTGAACACGGAAAGGCATAAGCGCGGTGCCAGGTTGCTCGACAGCAATTAGCTTCGATATTTCTTGATCAAGACGAGTCTTGCCTTTTGAGAATCCCGAAATGGCCACCTTGCCGCCGCGAGTCGAGAACAGGAAATAGTCATTACCTGGCCACGCGGGCAGTTGCTCGAAGATGGACCAGGTTTGGTCGGCCATCGGCACGATGTGGTCGCGATCGCCCTTGTACCGGTCCTTTGGTACCTCGAGCCATTTCTTGTTGGAGTTGATTTCGGACCTGCGCGCTGCAGCCCATTCCGTGCGTCGCTGCCCGGTCAACAGCAACAGCCGATACAACGGACCGAAGGGGTAGCCTAAAGCGGTGCTGGCGTGCCAAACCCACTTAATCTCCTCGTCCTCAAGGGCGCGGCCTGCTTCATCGTTGTTCTGGAGGTCTCCCCTTTTGAACCCATGAATTGGATTGTCCGCGATAATTTCCCGATCGACTGTCCAGTTGAAAAACCGCGATAGATGCTTCCGAACCTCGCGTGCAACGCCATGCCGGCCGCTTTGGACGAGTTCATCGATCAGCTCGTGGATATGGGATCGGCGAAGATCCTGAACCGGTGTTTTCGCCCAACGAGGCAGCGCGTGCCGGCGCAACACACCATCGACGTTCCGCCAGGCGCCCACGTTCGGGATGATCTCGATTTGCATAAAGCGCTCGAAGACGGCCTCGAACGTATTGACGGCGCGGATCAGGTTACGCTCGCGCCTTTCCATCCGCAGGTCGCGACCTTCTGTCGCAGCCTGGATGATGTCCCGGGCCTGCCGACGTGCATCGGTCAGCTCAAGAGGCGGAGTACCGCCCAGGGTGATTCGGTGTTGCTTACCGGCCAGCAAGCGGCCCGTCGGGCTGGTTCCGCCCTCTCCGACGACTCGGTAGATGACGCTAAAGGACTTCACATTGCGGGGCGTGATGCGCAGCAACAGACCCGGGCAGGCTTCGTCCTCAATTTCGATTCGGCCGCTTGGCGGGGCGACCGTTGGGTCGTACCGCAGGCGCTCCACTCCCTGCTGGGTCAGTCTTTTGCGGTTCAGGCTCTTCATTTCTGCTCCCCCGGGGAGTGCTGGGGGAGTGCGGGGCGGCGTTTCTCACGCGTACGCGTCCGTACTCCTTGAGGCCGGATTGTGTCGCGGTGTCAAACATTTGACAAAGCTGGACTTTACGCATGGTTACCGGTTGGTTCTCGGGAGCTTAACCTTGCCAAGGTCGGGGTCGAGGGTTCGAGCCCCTTCGCCCGCTCCAATTTTTCCCAAAGCATCCAGCCAAACCGGGTCGGGTCGTGGTTTTCCACGCCGCTGGCGGCTGTATTGGGTCACAAATGACAATTCTGGTCACCGGCAGCGCAGGCCACCTCGGGGAGGCCGTACTCCGTATGCTCCGGGGACGCAGTTCCCCCGTGCGCGGGGTCGCTCTGAAGCCATCGCCCTTCACCGATGCCGTCGGCTCGATCGTCGATCCCGACTTCGTGCGGCGGCAGATGGAGGGCGTCAGCGCCGTCATTCACACGGCAACGCTGCACAAGCCGCATGTGGCGACCCACGGCAAACGGGATTTTGTCGACACCAACGTCACCGGCACGCTCAATCTGCTCGAGACGGCCGTAGCTGCCGGCGTGCGCAGCTTCGTCTTCACCAGCACCACCAGCGCATTCGGCTCGCAGCTTCGACCCGGGGCCGGACAGGCCGCGGTGTGGGTCACCGAGGATCTGGCGCCGGTGCCGAAGAATATCTACGGCACCACGAAGCTGATGGCGGAGACTCTCGGCGAGCTGTTCTTTCGCGAGCGCGGCCTGCCTGTCGTGATCTTGCGGACCTCGCGCTTCTTCCCTGAGGACGATGACGATCCGGCGATGCGCTCGGCTTACCCGCTGGACAACGCACAGGCCAACGAGCTGCTCTATAGACGGCTGGATATAGCGGACGCGGTGAGCGCCCATCTGCTCGCCGTCGAGCGCGCGCCGAAGATCGGTTTTGCCCGTTACATCATCTCCGCTACGAGCCCGTTCGAGCCCCGTCATCTCGCGGCGCTCGCGCGCGACGCGGCCGGTGTCGTGCACGAGCTTAACCCGGATTGCGCGCAGCTCTATGCGGCACGCGGATGGCGGCTATTCCCCGAGATCGACCGCGTCTATGTCAACGACCGCGCGCGGCGCGAGCTGGGCTGGCGGCCCGAATTCGACTTCGCGCATGTCCTGAACAGTCTGCGTGAGGGGACGGATTTTCGCAGCGCGCTGGCGCGCGAGATCGGGTCGAAAGGCTATCACGACACTGTATTCGACGACGGACCCTATCCCGTCGCCTCGTAATCGCCGTCTTTGCCGTTTTGCTCGACGCATCAAATGTCTGCCCGGCGTCACCGGGAGCAGACCGGGCTGAGCCGTTCTACTGTGCATGGGGTTGTTTTCGCAATTTTGTGCGAGCGCCCCGCCCGCTGCCTGCAAATCAGTCACACGCTATTTTGATTCCGCGTTGCAGCGAGACCGTTGTCGTCGTCGTGTAAATCTTCGTGGCATTCAGTCTCAATTTCTATTGAGTCTGACTGCAGTGCTCCCGACGCGCTTCTCACCGTCCGCAGATGTGCTAACATTTTTGCGTCTGTCGTCCTGACAGAGTCCGAACTTCGCCTCTCGACTAGCAAAACAAAATAACGTGCAGCCCTGACGGCTGCCTTAGGGGAGTGACGCGATGAAATTCCATCAATCCGTCTTTCAATCCGTCCTGGCGCTCGCAGCGGTTGCCCTTCTCGCGGGGACAAGCGCAGTCAGCGCGCAACAGCAGGACAAGAACCGCCAGCTGAAGAAATACGAATCCGGCACCAAGGAGTTCTGGACCCATCCGCCGGATGACTGGTTCCTCGGCGACGAGACCGAGGCGCAGAAGGGCCTCGCGCCGCCATCGGGCCCGCCGACCGGCGCGTCGGAGGCCGAGCTCGCCGCGATGATGAAGAAGATCAAGCTGCCGGCCGGCTTCAAGATCGAAGTCTATGCGCCTGGCGTTCTTGCCGCGCGACAGATGGCCTGGGGTGACAAGGGCACGCTGTTCGTCGGCTCGTTCGGCCTCGGCAACGTCTATGCCATCAAGGACAACAACGGAAAGAAAGAGGTCAAGACCATCCTTAAAGGGCTGAACATGCCCACCGGTCTCGCCTTCAGGGATGGCGCGCTCTACGTCATCGCGGTCGACAAGCTGATCCGTTACGACAACGCCGAAGCCAATCTCGACAAGCTCGGCGACGGCAAGGTCGTCTATGACGACATGCCCTCCTATGCTGCGCATGGCTGGAAGTACATCGCGGTCGACAAGGAAGGCTGGTTCTACCTGCCGTTCGGACCGCCCTTCAACGTCGGCGTGCCCCCGACCAGCGTCTCGCAGATCCGCCGCGTCGATCCCAAGACCGGCAACGCCGAAATCTATGCGCTCGGCGTTCGCAACTCGGTCGGCGGCGACGTCGATCCGCGCACCGGCAAGTTCTGGTTCACCGAGAACGCGCGCGACTGGATCAGCGACGATCTGCCCAGCGACAAGCTGAACATGATCAACAAGATCGGCGAGCACTTCGGCTATCCCTATTGCCATCAGGGCGACCTGCCCGATCCGAAGTTCGCGATGGGCCACAAATGCTCCGAGTTCACGCCGCCCGTGCTGAACCTCGGCGCACACGTCGCTCCGCTCGGCATGAAGTTCTATACCGGCGACCAATTCCCCGCCGAGTACAAGAACAACATCCTGATCGCCGAGCACGGCTCCTGGAATCGTCACAAGTACCAGGGCGGCAATATCACGCGCGTGATCGTCGGCCCCGACGGCAAGAACGCCAAGAAGGAGGTGTTCGCCTCCGGCTGGATCGAGGGCGACCAGGGCTATCTCGGCCGTCCCAACGACATCATCCTCGCCAAGGATGGCTCGATCCTCGTCGCCGACGACTGGGCCGGCGCGATCTATCGCATCAGCTACAGCAAGAAGTAGCGTAAGACGACACGAGGCTGCGACCGGATGACGGTCGCAGCCTCTTTTGTTTGTGACGGGCTTGCAGCGGAACGCGTTCGTCATGCCCGGACTTGATCCGGGCATCCATCAAACGAGAAACCTCCTTGCAAACGGGATGGATTGCCGGGCCTACGCCAAGCAGGCGGGTCAAGCCCGGCAATGACAGTCGGAGAAATCAGCCATGCGAGTCGTTCGGTTTGGAATTCTGTCTGTGACGCTATCGCTCGCAGCACTTGCAATCGTCCGCGCTCAGGCCGCCGACAATGCCGCGATCCAGGAGAAGGCCGCCGTCTGCTCCGGCTGTCACGGCGAGAACGGCATTTCGCAGACGGAGAACATCCCCTCGCTGGCTGGCCAGCCCGATCAATTCATCCAGTGGCAGCTTGTGTTCTTCCGCGCCGGCTCGCGCAAGAACGACCAGATGCAGCCGATCGCCGAGGAGATTACCAACGAGGACATCCGCAATTTCGGCGCCTATTTCGCGCAGATGACGCCGCCGAAGGCCGCGGAAGACGGGGATCCGGACCTGTCCAAAAAGGGCGCGCAAGTTGCCGTCGGCCGCCGCTGCGCCTCGTGCCATACGGATAGCTTTGCCGGCACCAAGGCGGTTGCGCGGCTCGCGGGCCAACGCGAGGAATACCTGGTCAAGGCGCTGCACGACTACAAGAGCAGCCAGCGCGTCGGCGGCGGTGGCGCTGCGATGGCCGATGTCGCCTATCACATGAGCGATGAGGAAATCACCGCCGTCTCGCACTATCTCGCGTATTTCAAGTAACGCGGAGTCGTTGCGGCAAACGCCGCTGTCGTCCCGGGGCGCGCAGAGCGCGAGCCCGGGACCCATAACCACAGGGAGTGGTTATGACGCGAGCTGGTCACCACAAGTCTTCGCCAAACTTGATCCTGTGGCTATGGGTCCCGGGCTCGCGACTTCGTCGCGCCCCGGGACGACAGTTGAGTGTGCGGTCAGCTCGCCCGCTGCCTCTCATACGCCTTCAGATGCGTATACGCGATGCGCAGCTTCGGCACCGGCACCTTGGCGGCGTCGGCGCGCGCGATGAGGTCACCGATGACGTGATCGGCCTCGACCGGCAGGCCCGCCTTGATGTCGCGGAACATGGATGCCGTCATCGGTGATCCCTCGGTGGTGAGGTTGCCCTTCACGCGCTCGAAGAACGGGCCGCCCGGCGTGTAGCCCGACGCGGTGGCGATCGCGCTGGTCTCGTCCAGCATGCCGAGCAAAAAGTCCCGGCCGCCGGGGGCCGCAAGGATGTTGCCGACGGAGGTGCGCATCAGGCTGGTACTTGCGGCGAGCGAAGACAGGAACACCCACTTCTCCCACATGTCCTGCATGATGTTCGTGCTGGCGGCGGCGCCATTGATGCCGCTCTTGAAGGCCTCGTCGATCGCCTTGACCCGGTCCGAGAGCTTGCCGTCGCGCTCGCCGTAACTGAGCGACTGCATCGGCTGGAGCTGCACCACCTCGCGCTTCTCGTTCAGGGTCGCCGCGATGGCGCAGAGGCCGCCGAGCACGCGCTCCTTGCCGAATTTCTCGTCGAGCGTGTCGAGATGCTTCATGCCGTTGAGCATGGGGATGATCGCCGTATCAGGCCCGACCGCGGCCGCGAACGACTTGATGGCGTCGTCGAGGTCGAATGCCTTGCAGCTCAACAGCACGACGTCGAACTTTTCCTTGAGCGCGTCGGCTTGAACGGTCGGCGGATTCTTCAGCGTCACGTCGCCGTTCGGGCTCTTGATGACGAGGCCCGCGCTCGCGAGCTCGCTGGCGCGCCGCGGCCGCACCAGGAAGGTGACGTCGCGGCCGGCCTGTAACAGCCTGCCACCAAAATAGCCGCCGATGGCGCCGGCGCCGACCACGAGGATACGCATGGGAGAACTCCGTTTTTATTCTTGGCTTTATACTAGGCTTTATTTTTGGCGGATGGCGAACAGGAAGTAGCGAATAGCAGGCGCGATTTCCACTCGCTATTCGCTACGCGCCATTCGCGCTTCACTTTCCCGACACCATCTCCTCGACCTCGCGCAGCTGCTCCTTGCCGAAGAACATCTCCTTACCGACGAAGAAGGTCGGCGAGCCGAACGCGCCGCGGGCAACGGCGTCCTCGGTGTTCTTGATCAGCTTGCCCTTGACCTCGGGCTCCTGGGCGCGCGCGAACAGTTTTTGGGCATCCAGGCCGGACGACGCCAGCGCCTTCGCCGCAACTTCCGGATCATCCATCTTCTTCGGCTCGCGCCACATGTGGTGGAAAGCGGCCTCGACATATTTTTCGAACACACCCTCGGCCTGTGCCGCGATCGCGGTACGCATCAGGTTCAGCGTGTTGACCGGGAAGAATGGATTCATGACATAGGGCTGGACCTTGAAGCGTTTGACGAAGCGCTCGGTCTCGACCGCCTGGAATTCGCGCTTGTTCTTGATGCCGGCGAGCGTTTCGGCCGGCGATTTGTTGTTGGTCGACTTGAAGATGCCGCCGAGCAGGATCGGCACGTACTCGAATTTGACGCCGATGCGCTGCTCGATCGCCGGGATCGCGAGATGACTGAGATAGGCGTTCGGGCTGCCGAAATCGAACAGGAATTGCGGGGCTGTGCGGGTCAAAATCGTTCTCCCTGACCTGGCTTTTAATCTGGCTTTTCGTCCATTGTGGCGCAGGGCGCGCCACGGGTCCACCGTTTAATGATGGTCATAATATCTTGATGATCCGGTCAGATCAGACGCCGGATCGCGCGCCTGCGCCACACCGTGAGGTAATAGCCCATCTGCAAAACCAACATGGCGCAGAACACGATCGGATAGGCGGCCCACACGCCCTCAAGGCCGATCGCACGGCTAAGGATCACCGCGGCCGGCAGCTCGATCGCGACAATGGCGAAGATCGACAGCAGCATCGGCGTCAAGGCGACGCCGGCCGCGCGCATGGCTCCGGAAAACACGGTGGCCAGGCCGAACGGCACCGAGCTCCACAGCGCGATGTGGAGCAGTCCCTTCGCGAGATCGAGCACGGCACTGTCGGTGATGAAGAGGCCGAGCACCGCCCGCGGCGCCAGATAGATCAGCCCCACCAGTCCGCCGGTCAGAACGATGTTGAACAGGAGGCCGGTGCGCACGATGCCATCGAGCAGCGCCCTGTTGCCGCCGCCGATGGCCTGTGCGCCGAGGATCGAGACCGCGATCGAAATCGACATTGCCGTGAACTGCGTGTAGCCCATCACCTGGTTGACCGCGCCATACGCGGCGGTGGCATCCGATCCAAAGCCGTTGACGAGCCCGAGCAGCACCAGCTCGGCGATCGCCATCACCACCATGCCGACCGCGCTCGGCAGTCCGATGCCGAGGATCTTTCCGAGCACGGCACGATTGAGCCGCAGATGACGCAGCAGCGCGGCGTCCGGTGCCAGTGCATGCTTCGTCCGCAGCAGATAGACGGCCAGCGCGATGAGTGTCAGTGCGTTGGCAATCGCGGCCGCCCAGGCCGGACTGGTGATTCCGGCGGCAGGTATCCCGAACGCGCCGCGGATCAGCATCGGTGTCAGGATCAGTCCGATGGTGGTCGACAAGGCCAGCGCCAGCAGCGGCGTCACGGTATCACCGACGCCGCGGATCATCGCCGTCATCAGCAGGAAGACGAAGCCGAGCGGCATGGTGAGCAGCATGATGCGCGCATAGGCACTGGCCTGGTCGAGGATGTCCGGAGGCGTCGCGAGCATCGTCATGAGTTGCCGGCTGAAGAAGCCGCCGGCCAATGCAACCGAAAGCGAGAGCAGCAGGCCGATCGCGAGCGTCGTGCCGACGACGATCCTGATTCTGCCGTGCTCGCCCGCGCCAAAGGCCTGGCCGATCAGCACAGTGGCGCCGGTGCTCAGGCCCATGACGAAGGCGAACAGGAAGAACATCACCGGGAAGAACGCCGACACCGCGGCGAGCGCATCGACGCCGATCATCTGGCCGAGATAGATGTTGCTGACTGTCCCGAACAGCGATTGCAGCGCGTTGCTCAGCACCAGCGGCGCGAGGAAGCGGAGAAATGTCGTCCAGAGCGGCTTTGGCGCGGACATGGATAGGCCTTTCATCAGGGCGTGCGAAGCCGTCGCCGCGCGATGCACGCGCGGCCTGGCCGTCGATGGGGTGAGAGAAAGTGCTGCGCCTAAGCGCGGTCGCTGTAGGCGAGCTTGACGATGTGGTCGCGGACGTCGACCGGCCAGTCGGCGATCAGTCCGGTGAAGCGCCGCCGGTCATCCGCGAACAGGGCGCGCGAAGCTTCCTCGAACTGCGGCAGATTACCCGCCATGGTCGACATGAAGTGATAGGCCGCATCGCGGGCCTGCCGCTCGCGGTCCTTGTCGCCGCTTACGCGTCTCGCCTCGTCGACGAGCTTCCGCAGCGCGACCGAGGCGCCGCCCGGTTGCGCGTTGAGCCATTCCCAGTGTCGCGGCAGCAGCGTCACCTCGCGCGCGACCACGCCGAGCTTGGGCCGGCCGCGCCCGCGCGGCTCGCTCGGTGGCGCGGTCTCCTCGACCGGCGGCGGGACAAGCTTCGCCACCCGCGCCAGCACCTCGCGATCCCCGCCGCGCAGATCGAAGTCGATCGGTCGGCCCGTGCTGTCCTCGAAGATGATGATGGGCTCGTCCGGCGGTGGCGCTATCCGCTTGACGACCAGCGCGACCTCCCCCGCTGGCCCGGACGCCAGGCGGCGATGACCCTGGAAGGCTGTGAAAGTCCGTTGCATTGAAATCATTGCCATATTGGTGATGTTGGTCTTTTAATACCCGGGTAAATTACCGACGTCAATATACCCGGATGAAATTATCCGTCTGGATGGCTCGACATTGCGTTCCCGGGCTGGCACGAACGGCGCGGCCGACCGACCACGCCTAGCCTGGGGACCTCAACGATGCTGACCGTTCACCACCTCAACAATTCCCGCTCGCAGCGGGTGCTGTGGCTGCTCGAGGAGTTGGGCGTGCCCTACGAGATCGTGCGCTATCAGCGCCAGCCGGACATGCGCGCGCCGAAGGAGCTGCGCGCCATCCATCCGCTCGGCAAGTCGCCCGTGATCACCGACAATGGCAACACCATCGCCGAGTCAGGCGCGATCATCGAATACCTCATCGCCACCTACGGCAACGGCCGGCTGATCCCGCCGCCGAACACGCCGGAGCGGCTGCGCTTCACCTATTGGCTGCACTATGCGGAGGGCTCGGCGATGCAGCCGCTGCTGCTCAAGCTGCTGTTCACGCTGATGCCGAAGCGCGCACCCGCGCTGCTTCGCCCGCTGGTGCGCAAGGTCTCGAACCAAGCGCTCACCGCGCTGGTCAATCCGCAGCTCAAGCAGCACATGGATTATTGGGAAGGCGAGCTCGGCAAGAGCGAGTGGTTTGCTGGTAGCGAGTTCACCGCCGCCGACATTCAGATGAGCTTCCCGCTCGAAGCCGCGCAAGCGCGTGGCGGGCTCGAGCTCGGCCATCCCAAGGCGATGGCGTTTCTGGAGCGCATCCACGCGCGGCCGGCCTATGCGCGTGCGCTGGAAAAGGGCGGGCCGTATCAGGTGGGACGGTAAGTTTCCTCACCGCCCCGGTATGACCTGCTAGTCTGCGTGCAGCACGCGCCCGCGCGTCTCCGGCAGCGCGAAGGCGGCAATGAAGAACAGCGCGTAAGCCACCACCGCGAACATCGCGATCGCATTGGCGAGCGACGTCGTCGCCGAGAGCGCGCCGACCAGGAACGGAAACAGCGCGCCGATGCCGCGGCCGAAATTGTAGCAGAAGCCCTGGCCGGAGCCGCGCAGCCGCGTCGGATAGAGCTCGGTCAGGAACGCGCCGATCCCCGAGAAATAGCCCGAGGCAAAGAAGCCCAGCGGGAAGCCGAGCACCCACAGGATCTCGTTGGTCAGCGGCAGCTGCGTGTAGAGCAGCACGACGGCCATGGCGCCGATCGAGAAGATCAGGAACAGATTGCGCCGGCCGATGCGATCCGCGAGCCAGGCCCCGACGAGATAGCCGATGAAAGAGCCGATGATCAGCGTCGAGAGATAACCGGTCGAACCGACGATCGACAGGTGCCGCTCCTTGGTCAGGAACTGCGGCACCCAGAAGGTGACGGCGTAGTAGCCGCCCTGGCAGCCGGTCGCCATCAGCGAGGCCAGGATCGTGGTCTTCAGGATCGGGCCGGAGAAGATTTCCCAGAGCGCTGGACGATCGCCGCTGGCGGCCTGTTTTGCGCGGGCCTCGGCTGCGATCTCCGGCTCGGTGACGGAGCGGCGGATGTAGAACACCAGCAACGCCGGCAGCGCGCCGATCACGAACATCCAGCGCCACGCCGTCTCGGCCGGTATCAGCGAGAACAGGATCGCCTGCGACAGCACCGCGAGACCCCAGCCGACCGCCCAGCCCGATTGCACCGAACCGACCGCGCGTCCGCGATATTGCGGACGGATCGCCTCGCCCATCAGCACGGCGCCCGCCGCCCACTCGCCGCCGAAGCCGAGGCCGAGTACGGCGCGTGCGATCAGGAGTTGGTCGAAATTCTGCACGACCGCGCAGACCAGCGAGAAGAACGAGAACCAGATGATGGTGATCTGGAGCGTCCTGACACGTCCGATATGATCGGAGAGGTAGCCGCCGAGCCAGCCGCCGATTGCGGAGGCCAGCAGCGTCACGGTGCCGGCGAGTCCGGCCGAGGCCGCATCGACCTTCCACAGCGCGATGATGGTGCCGATCACCAGCGGATAGATCATGAAGTCCATGCCGTCGAGCGCCCAGCCCGCGGCGCAGGCCCAGAACGTTCGCCGCTCCGGCGCGTTCATGTCGCGGTAGAAGGCGAGAAGGCTGGTGTCTTCGATTTCTGCGCGCTCAATGCGCTGGGTCGGATCGGCTGTGCTCATGTGCGTTCCCCGGCGGTCCCTTAAAGCTGCGCGGTGGTAGCACGCACGGCAGCCCGCGCAAGCAGGCGCGCGCTGCCGTGCCATGCAACGGCGAGACTACTGTCCCGCGGCTTCCGCGCCGCGGGTACGCGGATCGGGCGCGCCGAGTGGCCCGTTCGGCGTCACCAGAATCGAATTGGCCGAGGTCTGTCCCATCGGCTCGACGACGAGGTGATCCATCGCCTTCAGCTCGAACAGCACATCGCCGGGAAAGCCGCTCTCGACGCGCACCTCGTCCGGCAGCCATTGATGGTGCAGCCGTGGCGCAGCGACGGCGGCGGCGACATCCATCTTGTAGTCGAGCACGTTGACGATGACCTGGAGCACGGTCGAGATGATGCGGCTGCCGCCGGGCGAGCCTGTCACCAGCACCGGCTTGCCGTCCCTGAGAACGATGGTCGGGGACATCGAAGACAACGGCCGCTTGCCGGGCCCGGGCAGATTGGGCTCGAAACCGACGAGGCCGTAGGCGTTGGAAGCGCCGACCGCGGCGGTGAAATCGTCGAGCTCGTTGTTGAGCAGCACGCCGGTTCCGCCGGCAACGAGGCCGACGCCATAGCTGAAATTCAGTGTGGTGGTGTTGCTGACGGCATTGCCGCCGGCGTCGACGACGGAAAAGTGCGTGGTGTTGGTGCCCTCGCGCGGCGCGGGAGGGGCGGAGACGAGCTGCTTCGACGGCGTGGCGCGCTCCGTGGAGATGCCGGCGCGCAACTTGGCGGCGTAGTCCTTTGCAGTGAGCGTGTCGATTGGTGCATTGACGAAGGCGGGATCGCCGAGATAGCGCGCACGATCCGCATAGGCGCGCTTCATGGCCTCGATCAGCAGATGCAGCGAAGCCGGCGCCCCCTGTTTCAGATCGGCCAGCTGAAAGCCCTCGAGGATGTTGAGCGTCTCCACCAGCACCACGCCGCCGGAGGAAGGCAGCGGCATCGAGACAATGTCGTAGCCGCGATAGGTACCGCGCACCGGGGCACGGATCACGGCCTGATAGGATTTCAGATCGGCCGGCGTCATGATGCCGCCGGCGTCAGTCACGGCCTTGGCGAGCTTGTCCGCAACCGGTCCCTCATAGAAACCGCGCGGCCCCTGTGCGGCGACGGCCGACAGCGTTTCGGCGAGATCGCTCTGCACCAGCCTGTCGCCTTCGCCGAGCGGCGTGCCGTCGGGGCGCGAGAAGATCCTGGCCGACGACGGCCATCGCGCGAGCCGCCGGTGCCAACCCGGCAGCGTGTCGGCAATGTCGTCGGTGACGACAAAACCGTCGCGGGCGAGCCCAATCGCGGGCTCGAGCAGCTGTGCCAGCGTGAACCGGCCCGAGCCATATTTTTCCAGGGCCAGCGCAAGACCTGCGACGGTGCCGGGCACGCCGACGCCGAGCGCGGAATCCCGCGACTTCGCCGCATCGGGCTTGCCGTCAGCGCCGAGGAAGATCTGCGGGGTGGTCGCAGCCGGCGCGGTCTCGCGATAGTCGATCGTGATGTCCTCGTTGCGCTCGGCCGAATGGATCACCATAAATCCGCCGCCGCCGATATTGCCGGCGCGGGGATACGTCACGGCCATCGCAAAGCCGGTCGCGACCGCGGCATCGACCGCGTTACCGCCGCGGCGCAGGATGTCGGCGCCGACTTGCGCCGATATCTTTTCCTGCGCCACCACCATGCCGTGCTCGGACGGAACGGCGTGCACCGTGTCGAGCGCGGGTGGGGCATAGGTCCGCCGCGCATCCTGTGCGGTGGCAGACGAAAAACCAAACGCCAGAGTGGCAATGAAGGCGAAAAATGTCCGCCGTGTCGGATATGACGACATCATCAAGCTTCCGTCGCGGCCTCAGGCCAGTTCCCACGCGTCGCTTCAATGCTATACGCTTTGCCCCAACAGAGGCAAAACTGTTCGTGATGGGGACTGGAATATGACGACGATCGCCTCGGATGCGCGCTTGGCCGGCGCGCAGCGGACCTATCCGCCGCGCGCCGCCGTTATCAGCTGGATCTTCTTCGATTGGGCCGCGCAGCCTTATTTCACGCTGATCACGACCTTTGTTTTCGCACCCTATTTCGCCACCAGCATTGCGCCAGATCCCGCCACCGGCCAGTCGTTATGGGGCTTTGCGATGGCGGCCGCAGGCCTCGCGATCGCGCTGATGTCGCCGGTGCTCGGCGCCATTGCCGATGCCTCGGGCCGCAGGAAGCCGTGGATCGCGGGATTCGGCGCGCTGCTTGTGCTGGCGGCCTGCACGCTGTGGATCGGCAAGCCCGGCGATCCCGCCATCATTGCGCCGCTGCTCACGGCGGTGGCGCTCGCCAGCGTCGGCGCGGAATTCGCCACCGTCTTCAACAACGCGATGATGCCGACCCTGGTGCCGCCCGAGCGGATCGGCCGGCTCTCCGGCACCGGCTGGGCCACGGGTTACATCGGCGGCATCGTCAGCCTCGTCATCGTGCTCGGCTTCCTCGCCGCCAATCCCGAGACCGGCCGCACGCTGCTCGGCTTCAAGCCGCTGTTCGGGCTCGATCCGGTCAGCCATGAGGGCGACCGCATCGTGGGACCGCTGACCGGGCTGTGGTTCATCATCTTCGTGACACCGCTATTCCTGTTCACGCCGGATTATCCGGCGAAGCGCCCGGTGCGCGAGGCGCTGCGCGAGGGATTGTCGGATCTCAAGCAATCGATCAAGGGTCTGCCGCAGCGGAAATCGCTCGCGGCATTCCTGCTCGCCAACATGATCTACACCGACGGCCTGGTGTCGCTGTTCGCGTTCGGCGGCATCTATGCCGCCGGCACCTTCGGCTGGCACACGATCCAGATCGGCACCTTCGGCATCATGCTCGCGATTGCCGGTGCCCTTGGCGCATGGCTCGGGGGCAAGCTCGACGATGGTCTTGGGCCGAAGCGCGTCATCGCCGGCAGCCTGCTTGTTCTGTTGCTGGCGGTGGCGGCGATTCTTCTGGTCGACAAGGACAGTGTCCTGTTCGTCAAAGTTGCGCCGCCTCTTCCGGGCGCGCCCCTGTTCTCGAGCGCGGCCGAGCGCGCCTATCTCGTTTTGGGTTGTCTCATCGGCGCTGCCGGCGGCCCGCTTCAGGCCGCCTCGCGCACGCTGCTGATCCGCCTCGCGCCGAAGGATCGCATCGCGCAGTATTTCGGCCTGTTCGCGCTGACGGGGAAGGTAACGTCCTTCATCGGCCCGCTGCTGATCGGCATGATCACCGCGGTGACGGCGAGCCAGAAGGCCGGCATGGCCGTGCTGGTGGTGTTCTTCGTCGCGGGGCTGGGGCTGTTGATGCGGGTACGGGATTAGTGGCGTAGCCCGGATGGAGCGAAGCGCAATCCGGGGCCGCTGTTGTTGAGACGTGAAACCCGGATTTCGCCGCGCTCCATCCGGGCTACGCTCGCGGTGAGTTAGTGCCGGAAGTGCCGCGTGCCCGTGAACACCATGGCGATGCCGTGCTCATCGGCGGCCTTGATCACCTCGTCGTCGCGCATGGAGCCGCCGGGCTGCACCACGGCAGTGGCGCCGGCCTCGATGCAGGCGAGCATGCCGTCGGCGAACGGGAAGAACGCATCCGACGCCACGACCGAGCCCTTGGTGAGCGGCTCGGCGAGCTTGAGCTCATTGGCTGCGTCCTGCGCCTTGCGCGCCGCGATCCGCGCTGAATCCACCCGGCTCATCTGGCCCGCGCCGATGCCGACGGTGGCGAGATCCTTGGCGTAGATGATGGTGTTGGACTTGACGTGCTTTGCCACCCGGAACGCGAATTGCAGGTCGCGCATCTCCGCATCGGTTGGCGCGCGTTTGGTCACGACCTTGAAAGTCATGTCGTCGACCACGGCATTGTCACGGCTCTGCACGAGCAGGCCGCCGGCCACAGTCTTGGCGGTGAGACCGGGTGCGCGCGGATCGGGCAGGCTGCCGGCGAGCAGCAGGCGCAAATTCTTCTTCCCACCGATAATGGCGATCGCTTCCTCGCTGGCGTCAGGCGCGATGATCACCTCGGTGAAGATCTTCGTGATCTCCCTCGCGGTGTCGGCGTCGAGCGCGCGGTTCATCGCGATGATGCCGCCGAACGCCGAGGTGGAATCGCAGGCCAGCGCCTTGCGATAGGCGCTGACGAGATCGGAGCCTTCGGCCACGCCGCACGGATTGGCGTGCTTGACGATGACGCAGGCCGCGGTGCGCTTGGCGTCGAACTCGCCGATGCACTCATAGGCCGCATCGGTGTCGTTGATGTTGTTGTAGGAGAGCTCCTTGCCCTGGAGCTGCCGCGCGGTCGAGACGCCCGGCCGCTTGTCGGGCGTCGCATAGAACGCGGCGGTCTGGTGCGGGTTCTCGCCATAGCGCAGCGACTGGATCAGTCTGCCGCCGAAGGCGCGGAAGTCAGGTGCGTCGATCTCGAGCTGGCGGTTGAACCAGTTCGAGATCGCGGCGTCATAAGCGCCGGTGCGCGCATAGGCCTTCGCGGCAAGCCGCCGGCGCAGCTTCAACGTCGTCGATCCGTTGTTGGCGGCGAGCTCGTCGAGCACGGCCTTGTAGTCCTCGGCCTCGATCACGACGGCGACGTCGTCATGGTTCTTCGCCGCGGCGCGGATCATCGCGGGGCCGCCGATGTCGATGTTCTCGATGCAATCCTCGAAGCCCGCGCCTTTGTCGACGGTGGCTTCGAACGGATACAGGTTGACGACCAGGAGATCGATCGGCGCGATGCCGTGCGCCTTCATGGCGTCCGCATGTTCCTTGTTGTCGCGGATCGCGAGCAGGCCGCCATGCACCTTCGGATGCAGCGTCTTGACGCGGCCGTCCATCATCTCGGGGAAGCCGGTGAGGTCGGAAACGTCCTTCACCTTGAGGCCGGCTGCGGCGATCGCCTTGGCGGTGCCGCCGGTCGAGACCAGCTCGACATCGTGCGCGGCAAGCGCCTTTGCGAACTCGATCAGGCCGGTCTTGTCGGAAACGGAGAGAAGAGCACGGGTGACGCGGCGGGGATGGTCAGTCATGAGCAAGATCCTCTGTCTTAAGGAGTGTCTATGCCCAGGCGCGCGGCGTCTCTGTCCCGCGCTTCCCGATGGTGCTCCATCCAAGGTCGCCAGTCGCGCGAGCGAGAGCTCGATAGCAGCTTTCGGCCGTTTTCACAACGATGAGATGGGGCCGAATCGTGCGCGTTTACAGCGGAAGTTCCGGCTCGCGCCGGGCGTTGCGGCGTGCATTGGTGACCGCCGGCGAAGCGGTGGAGCGGACGAAGCTCCAGCGGACCCACGGCGCCTGCCGTGCATCCTGCCGGATCACGATCTGCGCGGTGCGGCGTGGGCCGTCATTGCCGGCCAGGAACACGCTGTCCTCGAGATCGACCTTGTCGTCGAGCGCCTCGAAGGTCCAGACATCGCGGTTCGGCAGCACCAGCATGACGCCGCGGGCATCCGATAGCCGGCTCGCCTTCACCGCCGGATGCAGATGGAAGCGCAGCACGAAGTCGGCGTCGGCGCCCTTGAAGCGTCCGCCCTGCGGCGGCGACAGCGTGTCCTCGCCGTCGATGCGTGCGCCGTCATTGGCGACCATCAGCACGCGGTGATGGATCGCGCCGAATTTCGCGAGATAGCCGTCATGCGAGGTCGTGAGCAGCGTGCCGTTCTGAACGATCTCGCGATAGCTCTCGACATCGACGGGGCCGCTGGTGACGAGTGAGCCATGCAGGAGGCGCTTCATCGCCGACATCTCGACGAACTGGCATGAGGACGTGTCGTGATAGGTCAGCGTCGAATGCGCCGCGGTGCCGCGTGCGAACGGCCGCCAATTGTCGCGGCCCGTGGTCGGCATGCCGCAATTGGTGACGATGCGGCTGATGCCGGAAGACAGTTCGAACGACAGGCAGCCGGCATGGGCGTCGTGGCTGACGCCGGCCGGCGGCGGCGGGCCGGTGTCGATGATCAGCGTGGTCTGGCCGGCGTCGAGGCGCTGGAAGCCGGTATGCGGCATGTTCGCCATCGGCGCACCGTGGGTGTCGTCATAGGCGAGCAGCGTCGCGAGCAGGTCCGAGGGCGTCGCGCTCATGCCGTTGAAGAGCGCGAAATTACCGTCGCCGTGCCGGAAGAAGCGCAGCATCGGCATCATGCGGTCGATCGCGTTGAGCAGCGCCGGCGGCGGCGCGATGTTGCGCGCGGCGAAGGTCTGTCGCAGCGGCAACAGGTCGATCAAGAGCTCGATCAGCGCGCCCGGATTGCGGGAGATGTGGCCGCCGTCGGGCAGGATCTGCCGCTGCAACTCGTCCGAGAGCTTTTTCGAGGCACTGCGGATCTGTCGCGCCTGGTTGGCAAGGCACAGCGCCGCGTAGCACAGCGCGATCAGTACCTGGAGCTTCGGCACCCCATCGGGAATGTTGACCATGGTGTAGCGCAGGAGGCGGATCTCCCGCGCCAGCGCCCGCAGATAGCGGCGGTAGAATTTGTTGTCGGTGTCGTTGAGCACCAGCGGCGCCTGCGACAGCAGCGAGATCACGCGCCGCGCCAGCACGTCGGCACGCCGCGCGACGGCGCGGCGCTTGTTGGCGGGGTTGGCGATCCAGTCCTCGACCAGCGCGCGCGCATTGGCCCGCGTCAGCGCGGTGTCGGCGGCGCGCAGATGGCGCAGCCAGCCGAAGCCGAGCAGCGCGACCTCCCAGTCTTCCGACGGCGGTTCGAGATCGAAGATCGAGCGGCCGTGGCAATTGACGATCTTGCCGGCGAAGACGAAGCGGCCGGCATAGATCTCTGCGGCGCGGGTCGCATCCGCCGTGCGCAGGTCATGCGGCGCGATGATCAGCCGGTCGGTACGGCCGGGCCAGACCCGCGACAGCGCAACGGAACCGCCGCTCGCGCGCGCGAGCATGTTCCGCGCGAAGCGGTTCATCACCAGCGTCGAGATACGTCTGCGTTGAGCGACCGACACGCCTTGCCTTGAAGGGGGAGAGGATTAACGACGAATCCTTCTTAATCCCAAAATCGGACGTCTGACACCATCTTGAAGCGTCGCGAATCAGCGCTGGCGCAAAAACCGGTGCAAAATCAGGATTTAACGAGCCGGGCTGCGTAGAAACCGTCGAGCCCGCCGAGCTTGGGATCGGCGTTCGGCAGGTGGCTGGGCAGCGTGCGCAGGTCGCCCTCCGTGGTGATGATCTCGCTCAGCCCCGAGACCTCGGAAGCTTCGATCGGCACGCGGCGCAGGCCGCTCTCCGTGGCCAGCAGCGCCGCGATCGCCTGCTCGCCCTCTTCGGGTTCCAGCGAACAGGTGCAGTAGACCAGCGTCCCGCCCGGCTTGAGCAGCGAGACGGATTTCTTCAGCAGCCGCTGCTGGAGCGCGGTCAGGGCGGCGACGTCGGATTCCTGCCGGAGCCAGGCAACGTCGGGATGGCGGCGGATCGTGCCGGTCGATGTGCAGGGCGCATCGATCAGGATGCCGTCAAAACCCTCGGCAGGGCCGGCCCATTCCACGGCGTCGGCGACGACAGTCTCGGCTTGGAGCGACAGCCGCGTCAGATTCTCGCGCAGACGCGCCACGCGGGCGGGTGAGCGGTCGATCGCCGTGACATGCGCGCCGGCCTGCGCCAGTTGCGCGGTCTTGCCGCCCGGGGCGGCGCAGAGATCGGCAATGGACTTGCCTTTGATGTCGCCAAATAGCCGAGCCGGCAACGCGGCGGCGGCATCTTGCACCCACCATTGCCCCTCGGTGAAGCCGGGCAGCATGGTCACGGCGCCGTGCAGCACCGTGCGCACCGATCCGGTCGGCAGCACTTCACCGTGCAGCCGGCTCGCCCATTGCGCGGCGTCCGATTTCACGGTGAGGTCGAGCGAGGGCTCGTGGCCGAGCGCCAGCGCCATGTTTCTTGCGGTCGCCTCGCCGTATTGCGCGCTCCAGCGCGCGAGTAGCCAGGGCGGCAGGTCCAGCGATTGCGTGGCAACTTCATCCACCAGCGCCTTGCCCTCGCGCGCGCAGCGGCGCAGCACGGCATTGACGAGGCCGGCATAACGCGCGGCACGCCGGTCGGATTGGACGAGGCGGACGGAGAGATCGACCGCGGCGTGATCGGGCACGTCCATCCAGAGGATCTGGGCGGCGCCGATCAGGAGTGCGCTCTGCGCGCGCGGCGCTTCAGAGGGAATGCCCTTGTCGAGCAGGCGGGACAGCACATGGCCGAGCGTGCCGAGTCGGCGCAGCACGGTCGCGACCAGGCGGCGCATCAGTGCGCGGTCGCGGTCGGCGAGCGTCTTCAATCCGGGATGGGCACCGCTGCCGTCGAGCTGATCGTCAAGCGTGCGGTGCTTGTGCAGCACGCCGTCGACGATGTCAGCGGCAATCCGCCGCGCCGCGAGACCGGGCACTTCGGACGGAGGAGCGAAACGTTGAGATGGCATGCGGCTTAAGGTTCTTGGCGAGCGGCAGTTCCGCCGCAATGGGCGCATGCCTCGAGAGGCCTATCTCTGGCATGCGAATATGCCAAATGTAAGAATGGCCTCTCGCGTTTACAGCCCGCCATGACCATCTCAGCAATGCGTTATTGGACGTCGCACACCCCGTGATCCTGCGCTAGGAACCGCCGAGATGAGTGACCAGCCTCCCGTTCCCGATCGCAAGCCGCTGCCGCCGGCCGCCCAGCGCGCGCTGGCCGAGGCCGAAGCGCGGCGGCAGGCTGCTGCTGCCCACGCCGCGGCGGCGCCGAAGGAATTGCAGGGACCGAAGGGACCTGAGCCCACCCGCTACGGCGATTGGGAGCGCAAAGGTATTGCCTCGGACTTTTGAGGCTGGCTTTTGAGGCTATCTTGCCGGATCGCCCGACTCAGCCCTAGCGTGCGCGGATGCCGCGTTTCGATCCCAGCCATCCATACCGGCCCTCATACAGTGGTTCGCCGTTCGGCCGTCACTTCTCGGGGCTGTTGCCGTGGATGTTCGTGGTCGCAATCGTGGTGGCCGTCGTGCTTACGTTCCGGCACGGGATGAACTGGCCCTTCCCGCATGCGATCGACGGTCAATCGCGAGATGCCCAGATCATTTTGCAGCAGGCCAATCCGGACATCCGTCAGCCGGTCGACGTCATTCGCACGATCGACGGCGATACCTTTCTCGCTCGCGTGCACCAGCGCGACGGGCCCGTTCTCGTTGCGCGCGTTCGCCTGCGCGGTATCGATGCGCCGGAGATGAAAGCATCCTGCCAGGATGAATTGGACAAGGCTCAAGCGGCGACCGGCGCGCTGCGCGATCTGCTCGGCCAGGGCGGCGTGACGATCACCAATCTCGGCCCCGACAAATACGGCCGTGTTCTCGCCAATGTTGCGACAAGGCGAACTGCGGACGTATCTGCCGCGTTGCTCGCGGGCGGTTACGCGCGGAGCTACAATGGCGGCCATCGCGACGGCTGGTGCGCGCGCGGCTGGCGCTTCTGGTAATAAAAAGCCGCGTCGATGGTCGCGGCTCTTTCAATTCTGTTACGAGTTTGGAGATCAGCGCGTCACGACCACCGTCGTGCCGACCGAGACGCGGCTGTAGAGATCGGTGATGTCGTCGTTGAGCATGCGGATGCAGCCATAGGAGACGAAGCCGCCGACCGAGCCCGGCACATTGGTGCCGTGGATGGCATACTCGCCGCCGGCCAGCGTCATCGCCGCAACGCCCATCGGGTTGCGCGGCGAGCCGCCCGGAATGACGTCGGGGATGCTGGGCTTGTCGCGCTTCACTTCCGCAGGCGGCGACCAGGCCGGGTTGAGATATTTGCCGTCGATGCGGGTGGTGCCGGCCCATTGCTTGCCGGACTTGCCGACGCCGACCGGATAGCGCACGGCGTGCCCGTTATCGAGGATGAGATAGAGCCGCCGCTCGTTGGTTTTGACCACGATGGTGCCCGGCGAATAGTCGGCCAGGTGCGCCCCCACCATTTCCGGCCGCGCCTGCGCTGCCGTCGACATCAAAACCCCTGCCCCGATGGTGGCGGCGAGCGCCACAGCAATCCTTACCGACATCAATTTTTTCCTCTGCCCCGAACGGATCGTCCAAAACTACGCAGCACCGGCAATTGCCTGCTTGCCCGGATATTCTTAACCGCGCCTGTTAACCGGATGGTTTCCACGCGCGGCCGCCAAGGGCCCGCCAGCACGCGGAACAAAGAAAATGTTCGAAATAAAGTAAATGACAAGAAAACAACACTTGGCTGGAAAGACGCGGGCGCGGCGCCGCGCGCCCTGACAAGTGCGTGAGGGTGTGAACGGCTGTTGTTTCGAGGGGCTCTGTGTCCCGGACGCGCTGCAGCGTCTTGGCGCTGCTGCGCAGAGCCGGGACACAGGAGGCCACGCGCTCCGCCGTTGGATCGGCCCCGGCTCTGCAGCGCACCGCTGAAGAAGCGCTGCGCCGCGTCCGGGGCACGAGAGCGTGCCTTACGCCGACTTCTTGTTCTGCCGGTTCTTGACGAGGTCGTCGACCACGGCCGGATCGGCGAGCGTCGAGGTGTCGCCGAGGCTGCCCGGTTCGTCCTCGGCGATCTTGCGCAGGATGCGGCGCATGATCTTGCCGGAACGGGTCTTGGGCAGGCCGGGCGAGAACTGGATCTGGTCGGGCGCGGCGATCGGGCCGATCTCCTTGCGCACCCAGGTGACGAGTTCCTTGCGCAATTCTTCGCTCGGCTCGACGCCGGCCATCAGCGTCACATAAGCATAGATGCCCTGGCCCTTGATGTCGTGCGGGTAACCGACCACGGCGGCCTCCGACACCTTCTCATGCGCGACCAGCGCGCTCTCGACTTCCGCGGTGCCCATGCGGTGGCCGGAGACGTTGATGACGTCGTCGACGCGGCCGGTGATCCAGTAATAGCCGTCGGCATCGCGCCGGCAGCCGTCGCCGGTGAAATACTTGCCCTTGTAGGTCGAGAAATAGGTCTGCTCGAAGCGGGCGTGGTCGCCATAGACCGTGCGCATCTGACCCGGCCATGACCGCGTCAGGCAGAGATTGCCTGATGTCTCGCCGTCCAGCACCTTGCCGTCGGCATCGACGATCTCGGGCACGACGCCGAAGAACGGCTGCGTCGCCGAGCCCGGCTTCAGCTTGGTCGCCCCCGGCAGCGGCGTGATCAGGATGCCGCCGGTCTCGGTCTGCCACCAGGTGTCGACGATCGGGCAGCGATCGTCGCCGACGACGCGGTGATACCACTCCCAGGCTTCGGGATTGATCGGCTCGCCGACCGAGCCAAGCAGCCGGAGGCTTGCGCGCGACGTCTTCTTCACGGGCTCGTCGCCGCTCTGCATCAGTGCGCGTATCGCGGTCGGCGCGGTGTAGAAGATGTTGACCTTGTGCTTGTCGATCACGTTCCAGAAACGGGAATTGTCCGGATAGTTCGGCACGCCTTCGAACATCAGCGTGGTCGCACCGTTCGCCAGCGGCCCATAGAGGATGTAGCTGTGTCCGGTGACCCAGCCGACGTCGGCGGTGCACCAGTAGATGTCGCCGTCGTGATAGTCGAAGACGTATTGATGCGTCATCGCGGCGAATACCAGATAGCCGCCCGAGGTGTGCAGCACGCCCTTGGGCTGGCCGGTCGAGCCCGACGTGTAGAGGATGAACAGCGGATCCTCGGCGTGCATGTGCTCGGCCCGGCATTCCGTCGTCACCATCTTGGCGGCGTCGTGATACCAGAGATCGCGCGACGGGTTCATCTCGACCGCGCCGCCGGTGCGCTTGACCACGACGACCCAGTCGACGCCGTCGGCCTTGGCGAGGGCGGCGTCGACATTGGCCTTCAGCGGCACCTTCTTGCCGCCGCGCAGACCTTCGTCGGCGGTGATGATCACCTTGGACTGGCAGTCGTTGATGCGCTGGGCGAGGCTGTCGGGCGAGAAACCCGCAAACACCACGGAGTGGATCGCGCCGATCCGCGCGCAGGCCAGCATCGCGTAGGCCGCTTCCGGAATCATCGGCAGGTAGATGGTGACGCGGTCGCCCTTCTTGACGTTGCGGGTGCGCAGGATGTTGGCCATCCGGCAGACCTCGTCGTGCAGCTCCTTGTAGGTGATGTGCCGGGATTGCGAGGGATCGTCGCCTTCCCAGATGATCGCGGTCTGGTTGGCGCGCTTGTGCAGATGCCGGTCGATGCAATTATGGGCGACGTTGAGGATTCCGTCCTCGAACCATTTGATCGAGATGTTGCCGGGGGCGAAGGAGACGTTCTCGATCTTCGTTGGCGCGTGCATCCAGTCGATACGCTTGGCCTGCTCGGCCCAGAAGGCGTTCGGGTCCGAGATCGAGCGGGCGTACATGTCCTTGTACTTGGCTTGGTCGATCCAGGCGCGCTTGGCCCATTCCGCGGGGACGTCGTAGGTCTTCTCGGACATGCTTCCCTCCAGATACGGCAAGCCGAGCCCAGGTGACTGGCGAGCCGACGTCATCATTGAACCGATTATGCGTCCGCCTAACCGGACCCGACAAGGAGCACAAGCTGGACCTTCGGCGAGCGGCCAGCCATGCGGAAGATCAACGCCGCCCGGCGCGACTGTCGCAGATCTGAAACAGGCCTGCGCGGCTTTCCAGGTCTTTACCAAGACGCCGGAATAGGCCCGTGCAGGGCGCCCATGCGTCGCAGGAGGTATTTAGAAACCGTCTGTCACTGATTCGGGACTCGCAATGCGGTTCGGAACACCCTAAATGGCCAACCCGGGTCCAACGAGACCCTCCAAGAGACCCTTGGAACAAAAATCAGAACAGCGGCATTGACCGATAACAGACAGGGCTAAGGCTTAAGACTATGATGGATCAGCAGAATCTCGGGACGATGCGGCTCGCTTCGGCCGATCCTGCTGCTGTCGCGCTGGCCAAAGCCCTCGGACAATGGCCGAAACCCGCCGGTTCCGCCCGTCTTAGCCCGAAAAAGGTCTTCGACAGCGCGCCCGCGGCGACGGTCGAGGCGCTCGCCAAGGAGCTGGGGCTGCGGCTCGGCGACCAGAACGAGCTGACCATCCGCCGCATCAGGCGCGGCAAGGGCTATTCCTTCGTCCGCCCCAATGGCGCGCATATCCGCGACGCCCGCACCATCCGTCGGCTGCACGCCATGGCGGTGCCGCCGGCCTATCGCGAGGTGCGTTACTCGGCCGATCCGAGCTCGCATCTCCAGGCGGTGGGACGCGATGCCGCGGGCCGGCTGCAATATCGCTATCACGCCGATTGGGAAAAGGTCCGCGAGCACCGCAAGGCGCACCGGCTGGAAAAGCTCGTCGGCGCGCTGCCAAAGATCCGGCGCAAGGTCTCGGCGTTCCTGTCGGGTGACGAGCCGACGCGTGAATTCGCACTCTCGGCCGTGATCGAGCTGATCGCGCGCACCGCGATCCGTCCCGGCAACGAATCCTATGCCCGCCTCAACGGCACTCGCGGTGCCACCACGATGCTGAAGTCGAACGTCACGCTCGAGGACGATTCCTTCGTGCTGACCTTCAAGGCCAAGGGCGGCAAGGCGGTGCGCAAGGAGTGCGACGCGGCCAAGCTGGTACGCGCCATCGGCATCCTGAACGGGGTTCCCGGCAAGCGCATGTTCCAGTATCGCGACGCCTACGGCATCGTGCGCGCGGTCAGCACCACGCAGGTGAACGCGTTTCTGCGCGAGATCGCCGGCATCAAGATTTCGCTGAAGGATTTTCGCACGCTGATGGCGTCCGCAGTCGTGGTGGAATCGCTGTCGCGGATCACGCCGGCGACCAGCCAGCGCGGCCGCAAGAAGCAGGTGCTGGACGCGATCCGCGCCGCAGCCGACAAGCTCTCCAACACGCCGGCGATCTGCCGCAAGAGCTACGTCCACGACACCATCGTCACCGCCTTCGAGGATGGTATCCTCGAACGCTTCGCCGCGACCATGAAGGGCCAGCGTTCGCAGGCCAGGCGCGAGCAACTTTTGCAGCAGGTGGTGGCGACCGCGGCAGTTTAAGCGGCGGTGCCGTAGGGTGGGCAAAGACGCGAAGCGCCGTGCCCACCATTCTTTACGACATTGTTGATAGGCCGCGTGGGCACGCTTCGCTTTGCCCACCCTACGAGAGCTACATCTTGTCTGAGATACCCTTGTCCGGACCGGGATCGCGGCCTGCGGCGGCGCTCGTGAGCCGGCCCAGATAATGCGCCCATCCTTTCGCGTGCGCGGCGGCCTGTTCCTCGGTCGGGAGCCCGCTATGGGTCATGCGCAGCAGCGTGCCGCCGTCGCGCTCGATCAGGTCGATCTCGATCAGGCTCGAGCCGGGCGGCACTTCCTGACCGCCCTCCCAGCCGAACGTGTAGGCCAGACGATGCACCGGCACGACCTCGCGGAAGGTGCCGCGGCCGACGCCGCCACGCGGGCCGATGCCCTTGATGAGATAGAGCCCGCCGGGATGCGGCTCCGTGGTCGCGTCGGAGCCCATCCAGCTCAGGATTTTCTCCGGGTCGGTCAAATAGGCGAAGACGGTGGCGCGGGGGGCTGCGATCTGGGTTTCGCGTCGCACTACGAATGGCTCGGTCATCGGCGATCATCCCTGGGCTGACACTGGCCACATGGCGGCGGTGGAGCGGTGCGTCAAGGATTGCCCGTGGCAAAGATGGCCGACCTTCGCCATCATCGGGCCATGCAACTCTCCCGGACCCTCGCCTGGCTCGTCGACGCCGCCTCGGACTGCCCCGGGGCCGACCGTCTGCTCGCGGAACTCGGCGCTCATCTGGTCGCCGACGGTGTGGCGCTTGCGGCTGGCAGCCTGACGTTGGAGGTGCCGCATCCGCTGATCGCGAAGCGGACCTGGTTGTGGCGCGCGGAGAACGGCCGGGTCATCGAGGCCCTCGGCTTCGCACCAAGTGGGCTGGCGCCCGACCCGCCCAATGATGCCGGCCGCCGCTGGCTGCGCGACATCGCGGGCGGCGAGGTGCACGAAGAGGTAGTCGGACGACAAGATGGGCCGCAGCTCGGCTGGATCGGGCCGCGTCCGTTCACCGCAGACGAGATCGAGCAATTGCGCCAGGCTGCGCGTTTCGCTGCGACGCCGCTTGCCGTGCTCGCTGCGCGCGCCACGCTGCGCGCGACGCTCGATGCCTATCTCGGCAAGCGCAGTGCGGAGCGTGTGCTGGCGGCGCCGCTGCGGCGTGATCTCGGCGAGACCATTCAAGCCGCGCTGCTCTATGCAGATCTGCGCAACTTCACGACCTTGTCGGAGACCACACCGCCGGCCGACGTCATCGCAGCGCTCGACGCCTGGTTCGATCGCATCGCCGGTGCCGTTCATGCCTTCGGCGGCGAGGTGCTGAAATTCATCGGCGACGGCGTGCTCGCGATCTTCCCGGTGGTTGAGGCGTCGCCGCGCCGCGCCTGCGACGCCGCCCTGCGTGCCGCAGGCGCAGCCGAAGCTGGCATGGCGTATCTCAACGGGGAGCGCCGGGCCCAGGGGCTTCCGCCGCTTGCGTTCGGCGCGGCCCTTCATCTCGGCGAAATACTCTGGGGCAATATCGGCGCCGCCAACAGGCTCGATTTCACGGCGATCGGTCCCGCCGTCAATCTCGCCAGCCGGCTCGAGGGATTGTGCAAGCCCCTGGAACGGACCGTGCTGGTATCGGGTGCGCTTGCCGCGGAGACGGACACGCCTCTCGTCGCGCTCGGATCGCATCCGCTGCGCGGCATCGCTTCGCCATGCGAGGTGTTTACGCTGCCGGAGGCGCAAGCCCGGACATCGTAGCCCGGATGGAGCGCAGCGTAATCCGGGGTCGTGCGGCATGAAGACTTTCCCGGATTGCGCTGCGCTCCATCCGGGCTACGGCAATAACTCACATCCCGCCCATCTTGCAGACGAGCTTCCATTCCTCCGCCGTCACCGGCTGCACCGACAGGCGCGAATATTTCACCAGCGCCATATCAGCGAGCTTCTTGTCCGCCTTGATCGCGGCCATCGTCACCGGCGTCTTCAAGGGCTTGTCGGCCTTGATGTCGACGCAGACGAATTTTTCGGTCTTGTCGGTCGGATCGGCATAGGCCTCCTTGATGACCTCCGCGATGCCGACGATCTCCTTGCCCTCGTTGGAATGATAGAAGAACGCCTTGTCGCCCTTCTTCATGTTCACGAGGTTCTGGCGCGCGGTGTAATTGCGCACGCCGGTCCAGGCCTCGCCCTTGGCACCCTTCGCCACCTGCTGGTCCCAGGACCACACCGACGGTTCGGATTTCACCAGCCAGTAGTTCATCGCGCGTCCCATCCGTTCGTCATGGCCGGGCTTGTCCCGGCCATCCACGTCTCTGCCACCAATTCAATATCAAGACGCGGATGCCCGCGACAAGCGCGGGCATGACGAGAAAGACGTCATTCCTCTGCCTTGAAGGGGCGCATCAACAGCCCCGAGATCGCAGCGTCGATCGTGCTCCGGCCGCTCAGGATCGAAGCGACCGCTTCTGATACCGGCATCTCGATGTTGTGCGAAGCTGCGAGTTCGATCAACACCGGTGCGGTGAACTCGCCTTCGGCAAGCTTGCCCGCGGGCGGCTGCTCGCCGCGGCCCAGCGCAAGGCCGTGCGCGAGATTGCGCGATTGCGGGCTCGAGCAGGTCAGGATCAGATCGCCGAGGCCGGACAGGCCCGTGAGCGTCTCGCCGCGCGCGCCGAGGGCACGGCCGAGGCGCGTGAGTTCGGCAAAGCCGCGGGTCGTCAGCGCGGCCTGGGCGGAGGCGCCGAGCTTGCGCCCGACCGCGATGCCAACCGCGATCGCCAGCACGTTCTTGGCCGCCCCGCCGATCTCGACGCCGCGGACATCTGTCGTGTGATAGGGCCGGAAGGTCGCCGAGCCGAGCGCCTGCACCAGCGCGCTCGCCAGCGCTTCGTCCTTCGCCGCCAGCGTCACCGCGGTCGGCAAGCCGCGCGCGACGTCGTCGGCAAAGCTCGGACCCGATAGGATCGCCGGCTGCGCGTGAGGTGCGGCTTCCGCGATGATTTCGGTCATGAATTTATGGGTGCCGTGCTCGATGCCTTTGGCGCAGGCGACGATCGGCACCGGCCTTGCCAGATGCGAGGCCAGCATGTTGACCGCGCCGCGCAAATGCTGTGCGGGCGTCGCGATCAACACCATGTCTGCGCGCGCGGCCTCTGCAAGCTCGTGCGTCACGACGATCTCCGGCGCCAGCCGCACGCCGGGCAGCCGCGGATTGTCGCGGGTCGAGGCGATTCGCGCGGCATGTTCGCTGTTGCGCGCCCAGAGCGTCACGTTCCGTCCGGCGCGCGCCGCGACCGTCGCCAGTGCCGTGCCCCATGCGCCCGCACCAATCACCGCGACGGACCGGAACGCCGTCATGGCTAGAATCCCGCCCGCGTGTTGCCGTAACCAGCCGGCGCCGTGGCGTTGGCATCGAGCAGCCAGCGTGCGCGGGGTTGGGCTTCCATCGTGTCGATCATGCCGAGCGCCAAGCGCTCGGCGCCGGCCCAGGCGATCATTGCACCGTTGTCGGTGCAGAGCGCGGGCGGCGGCATGATCAGTTGCGTCCCGGCCTGCCGCGCGACGCCATGCAGGGCGCCGCGGATCGCCTGATTGGCCGCGACGCCGCCGGCGGCGACGAGGGCATGCGGAGCTCCGAACTGCTCGCGGAAAAGCCTCAGGCCGACGCTCAACCGGTCGGCCGTCGAGTCGAGCACTGCGGCTTGAAAACTCGCGCAGAGATCGCTGATATCCTGCGGCGCGATCTCGGTTAGCCGGCTCGCCTCGTTGCGCACCGCCGTCTTCAATCCCGACAGCGAGAAATTGGCATCGGGCCGTCCCTGCATCGGGCGCGGGAAGGCGAAGCGCGTGGCATCGCCACTTGCCGCGGCGCGTTCGACCTGCGGCCCGCCCGGATAGGGCAGGCCCAGCATCTTCGCGACCTTGTCGAAGGCTTCGCCCATCGCGTCGTCGACGGTGGTGCCGAGCCGCACATATTGGCCGACACCGGTGACGGCGACGATCTGGGTATGCCCGCCCGAGGCGAGGAACAGGCAGTAGGGAAATTCAATTCCGTCGGTGAGGCGCGGCGTCAGTGCATGCGCCTCGAGGTGGTTGACCGCGACCAGCGGCGTGTCGTGCACCATCGCGATCGCCTTGGCGGTGGTGAGGCCGACGATGACGCCGCCGATCAGCCCCGGCCCCGCCGCGGCGGCGACACCGTTGAGCTGCGCATAGTCGATGCCGGCCTCGTGCATGGCACGGTCGATGATGCCGTCGAGGACGTCGACATGCGCGCGCGCGGCGATCTCCGGCACCACGCCGCCGAAGCGGGCATGCTCCTCGATCTGGGACCGCACGATGTTGGACAGGATCTTGCCGCTGCCGTCGGGCGCGCGCTCGATCACGGCCGCGGCGGTCTCGTCGCAGGTGGTTTCGATGCCCAGTACCAGCATTGGCGAATTGTTATCCAATTTGCGCCCTTGCGCTCATCCGTAAAGCAGAGTTCTGGTACGTCCGGTAGCATTCCGGGGTCCACTTGCGCAATCGTCACGCGCAGCCGCCTTCGTGAATGCGTCACCGCCACGTGGTTCGGGAACACAAGCGATGTCCATTCTTGTCACACGGCCGCATCCCGACAACGAGGCGACGGCGAAAAATTTGCGGGCGCGGGGTCATGTGGTGCTGCTCGCCCCGATGCTCAAGTTCGAGCCGGTCGCCTTCCATGACGAGAGTGAGGCCGACTACGGCGCCATCATCGTCACGTCGGCCAATGCGATCCGCGCCGTCGCGCCGCAATTGGAAGATCTTGGCTTAAAGAACCTTGGTCTCCTGAAGCTGCCGCTGTTTGCGGTCGGCGAGCACACGGCTGCCGCGGCGCGCGACGCCGGGTTCGCCGAGGTGATCGTCGCCGGCGGCGATGCCGCGGCCTTGCGCGACAAGGTGCTGCAGAGCGCGCGCGACAAGCTGCTGAAGAAGAAAAGCACGCTGCTCTATCTCGCGGGCGCGGATCTGTCGCGCGATCTCGGCGGCGAGCTCGGCGCGGAGGGCTTCAGCGTGGTGACGCAGACCACCTATCGCATGACTCCGGTCAAGATCCTGCCGCGCGATGTCTGCGATGGCTTTGCCGCGCATGGGATCGAGGCGGTGCTGCACTACTCCCGTCGCAGCGCGCGGGCCTTCCTGGATGCGGCACGGGACGAAGGCGTCGAAATCTCGGCGCTGGCGATCCCGCAATGCTGCCTGTCCGAGACGGTCGCCAGCGTGCTGCGCGATGCCGGCGCGTCGCAGGTTCTGGGGGCCGCGACGCCGGACGAAAATGCCCTATTTGATACCTTGGAGCGTGCTTTGCGGACCCGTTTGGCGTAAGAGGTCGGGCCGAATCCGACGCGATCGGGTCCGTTTAGGGCATTTGAGTGTGAGGAACCGTCACGATGGCCGACGACAAGCCTGAAGACGCAGGATTGGCTCCCGAGTCAGGCCGTGCCAAGCGCACCCCGCCCACCATCGACCTTGAGGCAACCGAAATCTCGACCCAGCCGCAGCCAACGGCGGCTGCCGAACCGGAGGTTCAGCCGACGCCGGAGCAGGCCAC
Organism: Bradyrhizobium sp. Mp27; assembly: GCF_029953005.1. Lineage (NCBI taxonomy): Bacteria > Pseudomonadati > Pseudomonadota > Alphaproteobacteria > Hyphomicrobiales > Nitrobacteraceae > Bradyrhizobium > Bradyrhizobium sp. Mp27. The sequence continues at coordinate 39,107 of NZ_JASAUS010000020.1, forward strand.
GCCGGAGCAGGCCACGGTCGAAGAGTCCAAATCCGAAGAGGCCAGGCCCGACCCGGAGCCCGCGCGCGCGGAGGCCGCGGTTGCTTCCGCTCCGGCGTCGGCGCCGGTTTCGCCTTGGGTCATTGCGCCGTTCTCCGGCGCGGTCGCAGCCGCAATCGTGATTGCCGTCGGCTGGATGCTGGGCTGGCCCGCCGTGGAGGCGCCGCCGGCCGCGCCGCAGGTCACGAGCGCGACGGTCGACGCGCTCAGCGGACGTGTCGCCGCGGTCGAAGCCAAGGCGGGCAAGCCCGCCGCCGATCCGGCCGTGGTGGCGCGGATCGATGCACTGGAGAAATCTGCAAACGCCTTGCGCAGTGACATCGCCAATCTGCGCGCACAGTCCGACAAGACCGCCAACGACGTGAAATCGGCACCGCGCGCTGCCGCGCCTGATCTTGCCGCTCTCAGCGACCGCATTGCGCAGCTGGAGCGTGCCAGCAAGACGGAGCGCGCCGAGCTCGCACAGCAGGGCGAGAAGATTGCCGACAACAAGGCGACGAATGACAGGCCACTGCGCCATGTCGTGGCGGCGGCTCTGCTCGATGTCGCGGTTCGGCATGGCGATCCTTACGAATCGCAATTGGCCGCGGCGCGGTCGCTCGCGGCCAAGCCCGATATGCTGAAGCCGCTCGACACCTTTGCATCGTCAGGCATTCCGACGCCGGTTGCGCTGAGCCGTGAGCTCCTCAACATCGTGCCAAAGCTCTCTCCGCCGGCGGAAACCCCGGCCGCCAATGCCGGCATCGTCGAGCGTCTCCAGGCGGGGGCCTCGAAACTCGTTCGTATCGAGCGCACCGACGGCGTCGGCAATGATCGCGGCGCCATCGTCGCACGGGTGACGGCGGCGGCGCTCCGCAACGATTTCGCGGAAGCACGGCGCGAGCTGAAGACGCTGTCCGAGGCCGATCGTGCACCGGCACAGGCCTGGCTCGACAAGGCCGATGCGCGCGACGCCGCGCTCGGCGCCTCCCGCAAATTCGCCGACGATGCCATGGCGGATCTCGCCAAGCCCGATCTGGTCAAACCTGCTCAGTAAAGGTTCGCGCAATAATCAGCGCGTAATAGGGATCGCCATGCTTCGCATCGTCCTCTTCCTCGTCCTGATCGCGCTGGCGGCGGCCGGCGCGGCCTGGGTTGCCGATCAGCCCGGCGATCTCGTCCTGACCGCGGGCGGTTTCCGCGCGTCAACGACGCTTCCGAGGTTCGTGTTTCTGCTCGGCGTCTTTGCAGCGGCGGTCGTGCTGGTCTGGAGCATCGTGACGATGATCTGGCGCGCGCCGGGACGCCTGCGCCGCCGCCGTCATGAGAAACGCCATGCGCGCGGCCGCCATGCCATCACCCACGGCCTGCTCGCGATTGGTCATGGCGATACCGCCCTCGCCCGCCGTCACGCCGATACGGCGCGGCGGCTGGCCGCGAACGATCCGCTCGCACTGCTGCTGCACGCACAGTCGGCCCAGCTCGAAGGCAATCGCGACGAGGCCCAGCGCGTCTTCCGCGTCATGGCCGAGCGCGAGGATACGCGGCTGCTCGGCCTGCGCGGCCTGTTCATCGAGGCGCAGCGCGCCGACGATGCGGTCGGCGCCGTGATGATCGCGGAGGAAGCGATCAAGCTGTCGCCGTCCTCGACCTGGGCCTCGCACGCGGTGCTCGGCTTCCGCTGCGCGCGTGGCGACTGGAGCGGCGCGCTCGCGATCCTGGATTCGAATCTGTCCGCGGGCCTGATCGACAAGGCGGCCTATCGCCGCCAGCGCGGCGTGCTGCTCACGGCTCGTGCGCTGGAATTGGAAACCATGGACCGCGACGTGGCGCGCGAGAGCGTGATGGAGGCCATCAAGCTCGCGCCGACGCTGGTGCCGGCCGCGGTGCTCGCGGCCAAGTTCGAGAGCGAAGCGCATCAGGTGCGCCGCTCCATGAAGCTGGTCGAGGCCGCGTGGCTCGCCAATCCGCATCCGGATCTCGCCGACGCCTACGCGCATGTGAAGCTCGGCGATTCCGCGCGGCAGCGCTTGCAGCGGGTCGAGACGCTGGCGGCCAAGACGCCCGCCGACAAGGCGGGCCATGTCGAGGGCCAGCTCGCGATTGCGCGCGCCGCGATCGATGCCTCCGAGTTCACGCGTGCGCGCGCGGTGCTGGCACCTTACGTCAATGATCCGACCCAGCGCGTCGCGCTGCTGATGGCCGAGCTCGAGCGTACCGAGCACGGCGACGGCGGCCGTGCCCGCGCCTGGACCTTGCGCGCGGTGCGCGCCCGCCACGATCCGGCCTGGACCGCGGACGGCTATGTCAGCGACCGCTGGCGTCCGGTGTCACCGGTCACCGGCCGTCTGGATGCCTTCCAGTGGCAAACGCCGGTCGCGAGCCTGCCCTCCGACAAAGGCGCCACGATCGAATCCTCGGCCTTCGAGGAAGCGATGCTGGCCGCCCCGCCGCCGAAGCGGGTGACGGCCGCCCCGAGCGAAGCCCCGGTGGAACCGCCGGTGGCTGCACCGGATCCGGTGCCCGCCGCACAGGACAATTCGCCCCCTGAGGCCAAGGAAACGACTGGGGGGGCCGCCAAGGAAGAGCCTGCTGCGGTCACGCCGGCCGTCGAGCCGGTCAATCCCGCCCCTGAGGCGGCCGAATCATCGCCGGAGGCGGCAACGCCGGTGTTCCGGACCCGCGCCGACCTCGGCAAGCCTGCGCCGGCCCCGATCCAGGCCGTCATCCCCATCGTCCGTGCCCCCGATGATCCCGGGATCGATGACGAGGGTCCGAGCGATGAATTTGCGGAACAAATCGGCACGCCCAGAGCCCATGCAAAGGCCCAGGCCGGCGGCTGGCGCGGATTCTGGTCCCGCTGGGGCGCGTGAGGCACATTTCCAAGCCCGCTCCACCTTGCCAATTCGGGCCATGCCCGATATCAGGAGCGCGCGTATCGAGACCTGCATTGCGCGGGTTCCGGCAGGGTTCGCCGCAATAGCTCAGTTGGTAGAGCACGTCATTCGTAATGACGGGGTCGGGGGTTCGAATCCCTCTTGCGGCACCATTTATCACTCTGATTTTCGTTGTTTTCCGCGCCGTTGTTTCATCCTCCGATTCAGCCTCGCCGCGAGACGGCATGCCATCGCCTCAGACTTTGCGTAGGCTTTCGATTTCCCACAGCGCCAGTTGCCGCCGGTCGAACGGTGGGACGTAGTCGTCCAGCACCTTGATCGGCGGCGGGAAGTTGTAGGGCGGAGCGCTCAGGTCGATGGAGAAGAAGTCACCCGTGCGGATCGCGCGATTTCGGCCAGCCGGGTAAGTCGTCGTCAGGAGATACTTGATGTTGGATCGACGAATGTTGTCGATTGCTTGAAAAATCATCTCTTCGGAAAGATGAATGAAGCAATCGCGGCAGAGCAGCAGGTCAGCTTCCGGGAGCGGATCGTTGCAGAGATCGATCCGGAGGAACGTGCGATCTGGGCGACTGTACTGGTCACTCGTTCGCGCAATCAGTTCCGGAACGATGTCTCCTCCAATGTAGCGAGAAATTGGAAGTTCGATCTTCGACAACCAATGAAAATCACCACAAGGCAAATCGAGCAGGGTACGGATCCCGAGGTCGCCAACCAGACCAGGAAGGCTTTCTCGCACCCTTTGGGTATTGTGCAGCGTGGATCCGCCGCCGGAAGCGGTTTCCTTGTAACCCCAGACGTTACGCCGATAGATCTCGCCGAACACTTCGCCGGGCGTTCCACGGAGATTGCGCACCATCTGCGTACGCAACCAGATCAGCGCGGGCTCTGGTAACGTCTGGCGCGCGATGTCGATAGCGGTCGAGAAAAAGGCCGTCTGACGTAACCAGTCTGCAAACTTGTCGAACACATCGCCCCCGTATTGTCGCAAGCTAGACGCGTGCGAACCTGAATTGTTGCGTGCCGCGCTCGGTGGGATCCGGGCTCTGCTCAGTGATGCGAAATCCCTCGTGAGCCTGGATGAATGCTTGCTCGGAGATCCAATTGCGCTCGTATCTGACGAGCTTCTCCCTGGAGGCGAGCAACGACCCTGGACCGTTGTCGCTCAGGTACGATGTCTGAACCTCTCGCTCTTCGCTGATCGGAACGCGGTACCATGCCAACGTTGCCGGCCGAACCGAGCACAGCGTTCTGACGGTCTCCAATGCGTCGGGGACGTACTGTATGGCCCCATTCGAGTGGAGGAGATCGACACTGCCGAGCCAGTCGGCGGCCTGGTCGATGCGCTCGAAAAACATCAGCCTATCGGTGCCAAGCTCCTTGGCGCGCCGCACCATTGCAGGCGTCTCAACCACCGCCCATCGAATGTCCGGGCATTGCCGGCGCGCCACCTTGTAATGCAGGCCAGCGCCTCCGCCGAAATCCAGAACCGTGTTTATGCCCGCGACCAGCGGCCAGTCGCTGTCCGGATTGTAGTTGATTGTCTTTAGGAAAATCGTTTCGACCAGTTCCGGATTCTCGTACCCCTGAACAACCTCTCGCGGCGGCAGCAGCTTACGCTTCACTCGCTGGATGAAGGTCATAACGGGCGGACTCGGCACGCCTTGTGATACGTGTCGAGCGTCTACCACAATCAGCAACATTTGGAAACAATCGCGAAACGCGACATGACGTTGCGGGTCGATCGCCGCGAATGCTGATCGCGGGTTCAAGACCGAGCGCGCAGTCTACGTGATGACAGTCACATAACGCAGACCAGATCTCCCCTAATTTCCCGGTCACGCAAACACGGGGAGATTTCACATGCGCAAGATCATTCTGGTCGCCGCCATGGTCCTGGCTTCCGCATCTGCCCATGCTGCCGACCGCAGCCTGTCGCTGGCCACGGCGACGGCCGCTCCGCAAGCCACCACGACCACCGCGCCGACGACGCAAATCAGCGAAGTCGCGTCAGCCACGGAAGCTCCGAAATACGTCGATCGTCCGCCGGCAGTCTCGGCCCCTGCTCCCGCCGTGGCGACGGCTCCTGCCGTGACCGCGACAACGACGACTTCAGCGCCGGCGGAGACGAGCAAGCCCGCCACGAAGACCGCAAAGGCGGGCAGGCCGAAGCACAAGCGCAGCTGGACCGAAGGCCGCATCATCAGCGAGCTGCATCGCCACGGCATCTACTGGTAAGGCCGCGACCCGCTGCAAAAGCAAATGGCCGGGCAAGAGCCCGGCCATGCGCGTATTGGGGAAGCGTCTCGGGCTTACTGCGACACCGTCTGCACCACGCTCGTGATCGGACGCGCGCTCGAAGTCGGCACCTTCAGGTCCTTCAGCAGCGCCTCGTCATACTCCGGCAGCGTCTGGAGCGTCGCCTTGGCCTTCATCTGCACGACCTTGTAGCCGCCAGCCTTCAGCCGCGCGAGCAGCGCCGGCATCGCTTCGCCGGTGTGCTTCTGGAAGTCGTGCATCAGGATGATGCCCTTGCCGAGCTTGTCGAGCCGCGTCATCACCGTCTCGATGATCTTCTCTGGCGTCGCGCCCTTCCGGAAGTCGAAGGAGTCGATATCGGTCGAGAACATCGCGACGTTGCGGGTGCCGAAATAGCTCACGATTGCCGGATTGTGCTGAAGCTGCGGGAAGCGGAAGAACGGCGCGGGGTTGGCACCGAGCGCGAATTTCACCGCACTGATACCCTTTTCGACCTCGTCCTTGGCCTGCTGCTCCGTCATCTTCTTGCCGTTCAGGTTGACATGCGACCAGGTGTGCGTGCCGACCGTGTGGCCCTGAGCCAGCACCTGGCGCAGGATTTCCGGATGATAGGTCGCGTGCTTGCCGACCGAGAAGAACAGGCCCTTGGTGCATTCATCCGCGAGCGCCTTCAGCACCGCGGGCGTGTTCACCGGCCAGGGACCGTCGTCGAAGGTCAGCACGACCTCCTTGTCGGTGAGGAAGTCGAACTGCTTGAAATGGTCGAAGCCGAAGCCGGGTCCGCCGGTGGTGTCGATCTCGACCACGCGGGCAACGCCCAGCGCGTTCGGATTGGCGCAGGCCTGCTTCGGCTGCACTGGCATGGCCGGAGCGGGCGCAGGCGCCGCTGCCTGGGCAAGTGCCGTCGGCCTGGCCGCGATCGCCGCGGTGGTCTCGACGTCATCCTTGGCGGCGAGCTTCGCCTGTGCCGGCAATTGATCGGCGGCACGGGCGGCCGTTGTTTTGGGAGCGCCCTGATCGGCGCGCGCGGAATAATAAAACCAACCGCCGGCGGCGATCACGACCGCCGCAACTACACTGGCCAGCATCAGGCCCAACGCATTACGCATCGCTATTCTTTCCAATTACGCAACCAACCCGGCGGAATCTCCCGCGCGACGAGCCATTAATGCGAAGGAACAGTTAACGTGACACCAACACGACGGCGTTTGCGCCGGATTTTCAGCGAGGTGCGCCATGTGACGGAAGTCACAGAGGGCGGGCCACCCGTGACCGTCATCACAGTGGAAACTGTTTTGCCGGAGCATCGTAGTTCCCATCAACAACGGGCCCCGCTTCCAGCGGCGCCCATGGGAGCTTCAAATGACCAAGTCTTTCTCTGCGAAATTGCTGACGAGCAGGATCCGCGACACCAGCCTGGCTTTGGGCTTTGCCGCCATCGTCTCGATCGTCGCGACGACCTCGAGCTTCGCCTTCTCGGCCGAGGCGCAGCAGCAGTGCACCGGCGATGCCTTCCGCCTGTGCTCCTCGGAAATCCCCAACGTCCCGAAGATCACGGCGTGCATGATGAAGCATCGCTCCGACCTGAGCGCCGGCTGCCGCGCGGTGATGGACAAGGACCTCGCAAAGGGCGCCTCACGCAAGATCGCTGACGCCCAGGACAAGCAGTAGGACAACGCGCAACGGCGATCGTTGTCAGCTCCCTTCGCGATGTGCTCCCGGCGTCAAGCCGGGGCCGCGCGCGCCAGTCCCGCTCGGCAATAAAGCCGTTGCGGCTCCGGGATCGTCGCACTAGCTTCGCCCGCACATCCTTGGGGTAAGAGGCATTACGCGATGACCAGATTTCTTTTCATTGTTTCTTTGATTCTGTGCGCATCGAGCGCCTCGGCGCAACAGCCCGGCCACGATGCCTGCGCGCGCGATGTGACGCGCTTCTGCCGTGCCGTGATGAACAATGGCGATGGCGCCGTGCTCGCTTGCCTCAAACAGAACCGCACCCGCCTCGGCAAAGCCTGCGACAAGGTGCTGACGGATCACGGGCAGTAGTGATTCCCGTAGCCCGGATGGAGCGCAGCGCAATCCGGACGATGTCAGCACGACGGCAGAATCCCGGATTGCGCTTCGCTCCATCCGGGCTACGGACAAAACTCACGTGCTGCTTCCCGCTGCGCTCGCGACCACCGGCAGCACCTCGGCGCCGGCACGATCCGGCGTCTCTTCCTTCCAGCGCACCGAGCCGAACGGACGCTCCAGCATGCGGCGGATCCGCACCGGATCGGGGCCGATGTGGAAATCGATCGCCTGCTGATGCAAAGCGCGTTCGGATTGTGTCGAGCGGTTGCGCTGGCGCAGATAATCGAGCCAGGTCGGACAGTGGTAGCGCTCGGTCCACAATTCGGGGTCGGCGATGTCGCGCGCGATCGACCAGCCATAGGCGCCGTTGCGCTGCCGGGAGAGCTGCACGTCCTGCATCACATTGTGGAAGGCGCGCGCGTTCTCCTGGGACACCCTGTATTCGATCTCGACCACCAGCGGCCCGCTGCGCGCCGTGAGCGACAGTTTGACTTCGGGATCGGCGAGCACGTCCGCGTCCTCGTTGCGAGCGCCGACGCGCGGCATCGCCAGCCAAATGCCCAGCACCGGCGAGATCAGCATCAGGCTGGCGGCCGTCAGCAGCGCGACCTCGACGCCGGCATAATCGGTGAGATGGCCCCAGCCCCACGCGCCGATCGCGATGCCGCCGGATATCGAGGCCTGGAACGCCGCGAGCGAACGGCCCGCGACCCAGCGCGGCGCCGAGAGCTGCACGCCGATGTTGAACAGCGCGACGGCCGCCATCCAGACCGCGCCGGCGAGCACAAGCGCCGCCGCCGTCAACACCGGCTCCCTGCTCACGGCAAGTGCGGCCATCGCGAATGCCATCGAGATGGTGCAGGCGCGGATCGCGGCCTCGCCGCTCATGCGCTTGCGCAATTCGTGAATGTTGAGCGCACCGACGACGGCGCCCATGCCGAAGGCACCCAGCATGATGCCGTAGGTCTGCGCGCCGCCATGCAGCAGGTCGCGTGCGATCAGCGGCATCAGCGCCATGATGGCACCGCCAATCAGGCCCATCACCAATGTGCGCAACAGCACGATCTTGATCGGCGGCGAATTGGTGATGTAGCGGAAGCCCGAGACCATCGCGCGGTTGAGCTTTTCCCGCGGCAGGCGCGAGGGCTCGGTGCTGCGCCGCCAGAGCAGCAGCACCACCAGCAGCGGCAGATAGAGGATCGCGTTGCAGGCAAACGCCGCCACTGCGCCGAGCGAGGCGACGATGACGCCGCCGACCGCGGGACCGAAGCTGCGTGCAATATTGTAGCTGATACCGTTCAGTGCGACGGCTGACGGCAGTGCTTCGGGCGGGACCTGCTCGCTGACCGAGGATTGCCACGCCGGCCCGAACAGCGCATTGCCGCTGCCCACCACGAAGCAGAAGACGAGCAGCGTTTCCGGGGTGATCAGCTTGAGCCAGGCCAGCACCGTCAGCGCAGTCGCGCCGATCAGCGCGATCGCGAGTGAAATCAAGGTCACGATGCGGCGGTCATACATGTCGGCGATGGCGCCGGCCGGCATCGAGATCAGCATGATCGGCAGCATCAGCGCGGTCTGCACCAGCGCCACCTTGTCGGCCGATGCTGCCATCTGCGTCATCGCCCAGGCCGCGCCCACGCCCTGGATCAAGAGGCCAAGATTGGAGAGCAGGCTGGCGAGCCAGATGCGCCGGAACACGGTGTACCGCAGGGGTGCGGCGATGCCGTCGCCGGCGAATTTCTGACGGTTCGGCTGCTCGGTCATATCCCCTTCCATATGGGCTGGCAGAAGTGGTCTTGGAATGGTCTTTGGGTGATTCCGGCAAGTCCAGTGATGCCTGCGAAAGTCCTTCGCTGTCCAGTGGTTAGGCCGCTATAAGCGGCACAAAGACATGGTTTTTCCGGAGAAACATATGAAGCTGTCGCGACGGTCGATCCTGCTGGGAGCAGGCAGCTTGCCTTTCGCGGTTGCGAGCTTGCGGACAGGCGCGCTGGCCCAGACCGCGCCCACGGCTCAGAATGCCGAGGTGCCGCCGATCCTGTTCGTCCACGGCAATGGTGAATACGACGCGGTCTGGATGACGACGCTTTGGCGGATGGAATCCAACGGCGTCGCGCGCGATCGCATGATGGCGATCAATTTCACGGATCCGCTGGCGCGCAGCGACGACAAGGTCGAGCAGGCGGGCCGCTCCTCGACCGAGGACCAGCGCCGCGAACTCGCGGCGGCCATCGCGGAATTGAAGCGCCGCACCGGCGCGCCGCGCGTTGCGCTGGTCGGCAGCTCGCGCGGCGGCTATGCGATTCGCAACGTCATCAGGAACGGCGGCGCCGGCGATGTCAGCCATGCCGTGCTGTGCGGCACGCCCAATCACGGCGTGTTCGCGACCGATGACCAGCCGAACAACGAGTTCAACAGCCGCGGCACATTTCTGCGCGGTCTCAACGAGGGCGAGAGCGAGGTGACGCCGGGTGTTGCCTTCCTTACGCTGCGCAGCGACGGCATTGACAAATACGCCCAGGCGGATGGCCGCTTCATCGGCAAGCCCGGCACGCCGACTGGCGTTACCGTCGAAGGGCCGGAGTTGACGGGCGCCACCAATCTCGTGCTCGGCGCGCTCGACCATCGCGAAGTGGCGTTTCACCCGCGCGCTTTCCGCCAGATCTACAAATTCATTGCCGGCCGCGAGCCCGCGCGCATCGCGATTGTGCCGGAGCAGAGCGTCAGGTTGAGCGGCCTTGTGACCGGTACGCCAGGCGGCGTGTCGACCAATCGCCCGGTGGCAGGTGCAACCGTCGATGTCTTCCGCGTCGACCCTGATACCGGGGAGCGCAAAGGCGGCGCGGTGCACAGCGCGAAGACCGGCGCCGACGGCCGCTGGGGTCCGGCGCAGGTCGAGCCATCCTGGTTCCTCGAATTCGTCCTGACATCGCCGGACGCGCCGACGACGCATATCTACCGCACGCCCTTCCCGCGCTCGTCCGATGTCGTGCATCTGCGTGCCGCGCGCCCGCTCGGGCCGGCGGACAAGGATGCCGGCGCCGTCGTGATCATGTCGCGACCGCGCGGCTATCTCGGCCTGCCGCGGGACGTGGTGCTGCTCGACGGCAAGGAGCCGGCCGACGTCAAGCCGGGTGTGCCCACGGATTCGGCAGCAACCTTGCGGCTGCCGGCCGCGGAGGCCGGGCGTAACATCGTGGCCCAGTTCGGCGAAGAACGAATTGTGGCGCGCGCCTGGCCCGCCTCCGAGAACAGGATTGCGATTGCCGAGCTGACTTACTAGCTATTGGCCTGGGTCATATCTGCGGGAGAGAGCCATGAACATCGCCAGTGTGCGTCGGCCCATCATCCCTCCGACCCCGCCGCGTGCGCCCGACGACATGTCGTTTTTCGGCCGGGTCGCGGTCCTCAAGCAGAACATGATCGCGACCTGGGGGCAGCGTGCCTACGAAGAAGAGGTCATCAAGGGCCGCTTTTTCCTCCACAACAGCTTCATCCTGAATCAGCCGAATGCAATTCGGCATGTCCTGCTCAGCAATTATGAAAACTACACGCGCACGCCGGCGGGGATCCGCATGCTGCGTCCGGTGCTCGGCGAAGGAGTTCTGATCGCGGAAGGCCACGCCTGGGCGCATCAGCGCCGTACGCTCGCGCCGGCCTTCACGCCGCGTGCGACCGCAAATCTCGTCCCGCATATGACCGCGGTGCTCGACGAGACCATCACAAAGCTCGATGCGCGAACAAGCGAGCCGGTCGATCTGCGCGAGACGATGCAGCGTATGACGCTGGAGATCGCCGGGCGCACGATGTTCTCGTTCGGCATGGACCGTCACGGCCCGACCTTGCGCAACTTCGTCATGGAATACGGCGCGCGGCTCGGACGGCCCTATTTCCTCGACATGCTGCTGCCGGTGTCCTGGCCGACCCCGATGGATTTTGCCCGCGCGCGTTTCCGCAAACGCTGGACCGAATTCGTCGCGATGCTGATCGCCGAGCGGCGCACGATGGGCAAGAAGGACGGCGCGCCGCCGCGCGACCTGTTCGATCTCATGGACGCGGCGCGCGATCCTGAGACCGGCAAGGGCTTTTCGGACGCGCAACTCGTCGACGAGGTCGCGACCATGATCCTGGCGGGTCACGAGACCACGGCGACGGCGCTGTTCTGGGCGCTCTATCTGCTCGCGCTCGATCCGGAGACGCAGGAGGAAGTTGCCTCCGAGACCCACGGCGAGCATCTCGACAGCATGGCCGATATCGATCGCCAGAAGTTCACCCGCGCGGTGATCGAGGAGACCATGCGGCTCTATCCGCCGGCCTTCCTGGTCGCGCGTGCCGCGCGCGAGAAGGACAATGCGGCCGGTGTCGAGATCGGCAAGGGCGACATCATCATGATCGCGCCCTGGCTGCTGCATCGGCACGAGAAGCTGTGGGATCAGCCGAACGCCTTCATTCCCAAACGCTTCATGTCGAAAGAGGAGCCCGACCGTTTCGCTTACCTGCCGTTCGGCGCGGGTCCGCGCGTCTGCATCGGCGCGCCGTTCGCGCAAGCCGAATCCGTGCTGGCGCTGGCCCGGTTGATCGGTGCGTTCCGTATCGAGCTTGCCGACAGGGTTCCGGTGATCCCGCTCGGCGTCGTGACGACCCAGCCGGACCACTCACCTTTGTTCCGCATCACGCGTCGGTGACAGACATTCGTCTGCCCGATGGCGCGATCCACCCCAGATAGAGCCTCCGCCATGAGCGTCATCCAGGCCCAGTTATCCGTTCTGAAACAGACCGCCGATGCCAAGGTGGTCGATGCGATCGCGCGTCTCATCGAGAGCGGCGAGGACCACGAGCTCAACCGCGTCAATGTCCTCGATTTCTCCAGGCACCACGGCCTCGACGAAGAGCACACGATCTCCACCTTCCTGCATTCGGCGCGGCTTGGACTGTTCGATCTCGGCTGGAACGTGCTCTGTCCGGGCTGCGGCGGCGTGCTGGGCGCCCATTCGACGCTGAAGGCGCTCAAGCCGGACGATTATCACTGCGCGCTCTGCGCCTGCGGCTACAAGGCGTCGGTCGACGATCAGGTCGAGGTCTCCTTCACCGTGAATCCGCGCGTGCGGCGCATTGCAGCGCACGATCCCGATACGCTTCCGGTGTGGGAATATTTCAAGCAGGTGTTCTGGAGTTCCGGCGTCGACTTCAACAAGGAATCCTTCGCGACGCTCGCCAACGATGTGACGCTCGATACGCTCGAGCTTCCGGCAGGCGAGAAAGCGACCATGTCGCTGCAACTGCCGGGCGACTTCATCATCATCTTCGAGCCGGTGACGCACGCCGCTCATTTCATCGACGTCCAGGGCGAGCCGACCAAGGAGCGCCAGCAGTTCGCGATCATGTACAACAAGGTGCAGGCTCCGACGGGGACGACGACCATGCGGCCGGGGCCGCTGCGGCTGTCGCTGGAGAACCAGGCCGGCGTGCGCGTGTTGCCGTCGGTGTTCATCGCGGCCGAGGCGCTCCATCATCTCATCGGCAAGCGCAAGCCGTTCCTCACCGCCAAGCGCATGCTGTCGAACCAGACGTTTCGCGATGTCTTCAAGGCGGACAATCTCAGCCTCGACCAGCGGCTCCAGATCACGTCACTGACATTCCTGTTCACCGATTTGAAGGGCTCGACCGCGCTCTACGAGCGCGTCGGCGATCTCGCCGCCTTCGATCTCGTGCGAGCGCATTTCCATGCGCTGCTCGAGATCATCTCCTCCGAGAAGGGCGCGGTGGTGAAGACGATCGGCGACGCCGTGATGGCGACCTTCGTTCGCCCCGAGCACGCCATCGTCGCGGGCCTGCGGATGCGGGCCGCGATGGACGAGCTCAACAGGCAGCGCGGCACCGACGATCTCATCGTCAAGATCGGCATCCATGAAGGCCCGTGTCTTGCGGTGATGCTCAACGAACGCCAGGATTATTTCGGCCAGACCGTCAACATCGCCGCACGCGTCCAGAGCCTGTCGACGGCGCAGGAGATCCACATCACGGGCCCCGTGCTCGATGCGCCCGCAGTCGCCGAGGTGCTCGAGCAGCGCGCGATCAAGCCGATCCAGAAGCAGGCGGCCCTGCGCGGCATCGCCGACAAGATGGTGGTGTACGAGATACCGTGAGGACGGCACTCTCGATCATTGCGAGCTCAGCGCGCATCCGGAGTCTTTCCAGTGAGGCAGTCTGGATTGCTTCGCTGTGCTCGCAATGACGATGTGGAGACAGGTGCGTGCCACACTCTCTGTCGTCATGCCCGGGCTAGTCCCGGGCATCCACGTCTTTCTTCGCTGTGGCGCGTGGATGGCCGGAACTAGCCCGGCCATGACGGTAACCAGCTCGTCCAGATTGCAGAAAGGTAATGCCCGCGCGGAGCTGGCGCACGTTGCGGCGGTTGAGTTTCCCGCTCATATAATGCTGGTGGCGGCCGCACCCCGCGGCTTCATCGTTTTCGGTAGGATCCTATGCTCGACGGCCTGCGCCAATTCATCGCCGACATTGTGGCCCCTCATGCCGGGGATCGCGCATTCGGCGATGGCGATTACCGGCTTGCGGCCACCGCGCTGCTGTTCACGTGGTCTCGCTGGACGGTCAGCCGACGGCGACCGAGCAGCGCAAGCTGCACAGCCTGATCGAAAGTCACTTCGGGCTGGATCGCGGTACCGCCGACCGCCTGATTGCGGACGCCACCCAGGTCGAGGGCGAGGCCGTCGACCTCTATCACTTCACCAGTGTCATCATGCGCTCGCTCGACGAAGAGGGCCGCAAGCGCATCGTCCAGATGATGTGGGAGCTGGTCTATGCCGATGGCCAGGTCTCCGAGTTCGAGGACAATGTCGTCTGGCGCGCCTCCGACCTGCTCGGGATCGCCCAGCGCGACCGGATCGACCTCAAGCATGCGGTCGCAAATCGCGCCGGTGGTCAGGTCAAGGACGGTGCCGTCGGGGGGTGAGCCGTCTCGGCGCGGTATTATCGGCGGTTGTGCGGACCACATGACGAAACTTTAATATACCCTCGTTGGCCACCCTGGCCCCGGATTTCCCCGTAAAATCCGTGGTTTTCCTGCTTCCCTGTTGCCCGCTCAAGCAGCCATGCTGCCGGTGACGCTTGCCTGTCGCGCTTGGCCTATGCTCTCGTTCCGCCATTGCGGGGCCAAAAAACTTCAATTCAAGAGACTTCGATCGTGACTGAGCGGGTAACGTTGATCACCGGTGCATCGGCGGGCATCGGCACGGAGCTGGCGCGTGTGTTCGCCGCCAACGGGCATCGCCTCGCGCTGACGGCGCGACGCGCGGACCGGCTGGAGGCGCTTGCGAACGAGCTCGCCGCCAAGGGCGGCAAGAAGCCGATCGTGATCGCCTGCGACCTGCAGGAGGCAGATGCGGGCGAGAAGATCGCCGCCGCGCTTGCCGCCGAAGACGTCGAGCTCGACCATCTCGTCAACAATGCCGGCTTCGGCGTGTTCGGCGATGCGATCGAGCGCGACCGTGTCGAGCAGGTCGGCATCGTCGATGTCAACGTCCGGGCTCTGACGGATCTGTCGCTGCGCTTTGCCGATCAGCTGATCAGGAACAAGGGCGGTCTTCTCAATGTCGGATCGGTCGCGGGCTTTCTGCCCGGCCCCGGCATGGCCGTGTACTACGCGTCCAAGGCCTATGTGATTTCCCTCACCGAAGCCTTGCGGGCGGAGCTCGCGCCGCGCGGCGTTCGCGTCACCGTACTTTGCCCGGGTCCGGTGCCCACCGAATTCCAGGCGCGCGCCGGCGTCGGGGCCGGGCATGATACGGCTCTTCTCAACGTGTCTGCCGCCGATGTCGCGCAGCAGGCCTATCGTGGCCTGATGGCCAACAAACGGGCAGTGCTGCCTGGTCTCGGCATCAAGATCGTGCCGTTCGCGCTGCGTTTCTTCCCGCGCGGCTTCATCCTGTCCGCCACCAGCCGGTTCCAGAGGCAGAGGCACTGATTTCTTGTTTTGACGCGTTTTCTTTACGCGAACCGGTATCCACCTCGCTCGAAATCGCTTTGAAGGAAGCTCAAAGCTCCGTAGTGGCCCGGAGCTTGCTTCAATATCGGGACGCGTGTGCGCGAACTCACACGATGTTAACTACCGCTTAGCTATGCTGGCGGTCTGAACCGATAGCACTCGCAGAGGCCATGTCGTTCCGGACGGACAGGTTTGGTGGCGCGGAATTGGTGCCCTTCCCAAGAAGGACGCCGAGCGCCGCCGCCTCCGAAGCCCGGTTGCCGGTTTTGATCATCCTGCATCAGGAATCCTCGACACCCGGCCGCGTCGGCAATGCGCTGCGCGCGCTCGGCCATCGCCTCGACATTCGCCGTCCCCGCTTCGGCGATCCCCTGCCCGATACGCTCGATCAGCATGCCGGCGCTGTTTTCTTCGGCGGTCCGATGAGCGCCAACGATCCCGACGACTACATCCGCCGCGAGATCGACTGGATCGAAATTCCGCTCCGCGAACAGCGACCGTTCCTTGGCATCTGCCTCGGCGCGCAGATGCTGGCGATGCAGTTGGGGGCCCGCGTCGCACCGCATGCGGAGGCGCTGACCCAGATCGGCTACTATCCGATCCGCCCGACCGCAGCGGGCCACGCGCTCTGCCCGAATTGGCCGGCGCAGGTCTATCACTGGCATCGCGAAGGATTTGAATTGCCCGTCGGCGCTGAGCTGCTTGCGGAAGGCGATGATTTTCCGATCCAGGCGTTCCGCACCGGCAACGCTTTCGGGGTGCAGTTTCATCCTGACGTGACCTGCGCGATGATGCATTGCTGGACCACGCGCGGCTATGACGGCCTCAGTGCGCCCGGCGCGCGCGAGCGGCATCATCATTTCGCGGACCGTGCTGTCTACGACGTTGCGGAACGGGCTTGGCTCGATCATTTCATCGACGGCTGGCTGGCGCGCCGGCAGGTGCTGGCGCAAGCCGCCGAGTGATCGCGCCTCCGCGCAAGGCCTCTGCGCAAGGCCTTGGCGCAAGCTCTTGCCTCATCGTTGGATATGCTAGGCTGGTTCCTAACGAGCGCGCGCGAACGCGTGCCGGCAGACACAGGGAGAGCGTCATGGCCTACGAACACATTCTGTATGAGGTGAGCGATAAGGTCGCGACCATCACGCTCAATCGCCCTGATCGCATGAATGCGTGGACGCCGACGATGGAGCGCGACGTGCGCCATGCGATGGAAGCATCGAGCGCCGATGACGATGTCCGCGTCATCGTGCTCACCGGCGCGGGCCGCGCCTTCTGCGCGGGCGCGGACATGGACGCGCTGAAAGGGCTCGACCCCAACGACGTCAGGCGTGCCTCGAACCTGCCGCCCTTCGACATGAACCGCCGGCCGGACTGGCAGACGCGTTACGGCTTCTATCCGTCGATCGGAAAGCCCGTCATCGCCATGCTCAACGGCGCCACCGCCGGCATCGGCCTCGTCCACGCGCTCTATTGCGATCTGCGCTTTGCCGCCGAGAACACCGTGTTCACGACAGCCTTCGCGCGGCGCGGACTGATCGCCGAGCATGGCATGTCCTGGATGCTGCCGCGCATCGTCGGCCACGCCAATGCGATGGATTTGCTGCTCTCGGCCCGGCGCGTGTCGAGCGAGGAGGCGCTGCGGATCGGCCTGGTGAACCGGCTCTGCTCGCCGGAGAAGCTGCGCGATGAGACCTATGCCTATGCGCGCGACCTCGCCGACATGGTTTCCCCGAGCGCGATGGCCGTGATCAAGCGGCAGCTCTACGAGGTGCCATTCCAGACCCTGGCGGAGGCGACGATCGAGGCGAACCGCGAGATGATGGTCGCGCTGAACGGCAGCGATTTCCGGGAGGGGGTCGCAAGCTTCATGGAGAAGCGGCCGCCGAGGTTTACGGGGAAGTAGGGGGGAGATTTTTCAGGGGCGGTCCGTCTTCGCCCTGCGGGCTTCGCCGGACACCACGCTTCACCCTTCGGGCTCCCCGTGGCTGCGCCACGCGTAGCCCGAAGGGCGAAGCGTGGTGGAGCCAGGCGGGATCGAACCGCCGACCTCGTCATTGCGAACGACGCGCTCTCCCAGCTGAGCTATGGCCCCGTTTGGCGGCCGCTCTGGTGAATGCGGCCGACAACCGGGCGCCATTTAAGTCCCCGCCAAGGTCAAGTCAAGGACGGGTGTGACCCGGTTTTAACCATCCCCGGCACCGACTTCCCTTGTTTGGGCCGGGGGGAACCGATATCTAGCAAAAAGCGTCAATCCCGACCGAAAGCCAGAGTCTTCAAAAGCCATGCGTGCCGTTCTCGACATCGTCATCATCGTGCTCGACCTCTACGTCTGGCTGCTGATCGCCTCGGCGATCCTGTCCTGGCTGATCGCTTTCAACGTCGTGAACACCCGCAACCAGTTCGTTTCGGCGGTGGCGGAGTTCCTGTACCGGATCACCGAACCGGTGCTGGCGCCGATTCGCAATTTCCTGCCCAGCCTCGGCGGCCTCGATATCTCGCCGATCATCCTGATCCTGCTCATCATGTTCATCGAGCGGGTGATCCTGTATTACATCTACCCGAACGTGATCTAAGCAGGCGGGAGCGCCTTGATTGCGAAACAGGCCTTCAAGGAACCCTGGCGCTATTCGGCCGCGGGAATCAGCATCGCGCTGCGGGTGACGCCGCGCGGCGGCCGCGACGACATCGACGGGATCGAGCAATTGGCCGATGGCCGCAGCGTGCTCAAGGTGCGGGTGCGCGCGATCGCCGATGGCGGCGAGGCCAACAAGGCCGTTCTGGTGCTATTGGCGAAATCGCTCGGCGTCCCCAAGGCCAGTGTAAAGCTGCTATCCGGTGCCACCTCGCGGCTGAAGGAGATCGCGGTCGACGGCGATCCGGCGCGGCTCGGCGAAGCCCTGCGCAAGCTCGCCCAAGCCAGATCGGCAGACGCCAAACCGACAGACCAAGGGAACTGACATGACGGCCAAGATCATCGATGGAAAAGTCATCGCTGCGGAACTCCGCGCGCGCGTCGCTGACGAGGTTGCCCGCGTCAAGCGCGAGCACAATCTGGTGCCGGGCCTCGCGGTGGTTCTGGTCGGCAACGACCCCGCCAGCGAGGTCTATGTCCGTTCCAAGCACACCCAGACCCAGGCGGCCGGCATGGCCTCGTTCGAGCACAAGCTGCCGGCCGACGTGTCGCAGGCCGATCTGCTGGCCGTCGTCGCCAAGCTCAACCGCGATCCGGCCGTGCACGGCATTCTGGTGCAGCTGCCGCTGCCGAAGGGCCTGAACACCGAGGCGGTCATCAACGCCATCGATCCCGCCAAGGATGTCGACGGCCTGCATCCGAGCAATGCCGGCCGGCTCGCCGGCGGCTTCGAAGCGCTGTCGCCCTGCACCCCGCTCGGCTCGATCATCCTGACCAAGAGCGTCCACGCCTCGCTCGAAGGCATGAATGCCATCGTCATCGGCCGCTCCAATCTGGTCGGCCGTCCGCTGGTGCAATTGCTGCTGAACGAGAACGCCACGGTGACCATCGCGCATTCGCGCTCGCGCGATCTGCCCGGGCTCGTGAAGCGCGCCGACCTCGTCTATGCCGCGGTCGGCAAGCCCGAGATGGTGCGCGGCGACTGGCTCAAGCCGGGCGCGACCGTGATCGACATCGGCATCAACCGCATCCCGAAGGACGACGGCAAGACGCGTCTCGTCGGCGATGTCGCCTATCAGGAAGCACTCGCCGTTGCCGGCGCGATCACGCCGGTGCCGGGTGGCGTTGGCCAGATGACGGTCGCCTGCCTGTTGGTGAATACGCTGCGCGCGGCGTGCGCGATCGCCGGGCTGCCGAAGCCGGCGGTTTAACTCCAGGTCTCGCGCCCCGGACGCAGCGCAGCGCGCAACGATGCGCTGCAGAGCCGGGGCCCATTGCAAGTGGCACCATCGGTCCCGGCTCTGCGGCGCATCACTTCGTGATGCACCGCGTCGGGACACGCAATCTCACGCCTTCTTTTTCTTCTCGCGCTCGATGCCTTCGAGGATCAGCTTCTGCGCGTCTTCCGGGCCGCCCCAGCGCAGAATCTTCACCCACTTGCCCTTCTCGAGATCCTTGTAGTGCTCGAAGAAGTGCTGGATCTGCTGCAGCGTGATGTCGGGCAGGTCGGAGTACGACTTCACCTTGTCGTAGCGCTGCGTCAGCTTCGAGGACGGCACAGCGAGAATCTTCTCGTCGCCGCCGGCTTCGTCTTCCATGAACAGCACGCCGACCGGGCGCACGCTCATGACGGCGCCGGGGATGATGGCACGGGTGTTGATGATCAGCACGTCGCAGGGATCGCCGTCATCGGACAGCGTGTGCGGGATGAAGCCGTAGTTACCGGGGTAACGCATCGGCGTGTAGAGGAAGCGGTCGACAACGAGCGTGCCGGCTTCCTTGTCCATCTCGTATTTGATCGGTTCGCCGCCCACGGGGACTTCGATGATGACGTTGACGTCGTGGGGTACGTTTTTTCCGATCGAGACCGCATCGATACGCATTCAAGGCTCCGTTGTTGCCGAGGTTAAATCGCGCCCGGCAGCGATTTTGGCGCTGTCATACGCGGGCTTGGCGCGCCAATCCATCGTGTTTTTGTGAAATAATGAATCCAGCGACTACCGGCTCAAAAGGCAACGGTATCGACGGATGGGAAGCGCTGCCGGCTAGACTTTCAGCAGCTCAATTGGTCCAAGCGAAGGCAACCTTGTCGAGCGACTTCGGCCCGAAACGCTCGGAGGAGCGCGCCACCATGCGGCCGCCCAAGGCGCGATAGAACTCGGTCGCCGGATCGTTGTCCGAGAGCGCCCACACCACCATGCTCTTCAGGCCGCTCTGCATCAGGTCGCGGCGAGCTGCGGTGAACAGGCGGCGGCCGAAGCCGAGACCCTGGAATTCCGGACGCAGATAGAGCTCGTAGATCTCGCCGTCGAAGTGCAGGCTGCGGGCGCGGTTGCGGCCGTAATTGGCATAGCCGGCGATCTTGTCGCCGAACACGAGCACGCTGACGCGGCTGCCTTTGCGAATCGCACTATCCCACCACTGCGGACCGCGGCGGTTGATCAGCTTTTCCAGCTCGCCGCCGGGAATGATGCCCTGATAGGCGGAGCGCCAGGCTTCGTCATGGGTGGACGCCACCGCAGTTGCATCTGCAGCTTTGGCCGGCCGGACCTCGATCAGGGTTGTGCTCATGGACACGATCAAACCAAGTCGCCGGGCCGGCGGCAAGACCTATCGTTAATTATCGGTTAACGTGTGGATTTTGTGCATCAGTATTTTGACCATGTTGTACCGAAAGAAGACAAGACGCCATTTCGAACGGCACCGGCCTGCCATTGCCGGTGCAAAACTGCCCTGCGGCAACCAATGAACCGCGATGGCAACGCGAAAAGTCCGCCGAAAATGATTCGTTCCTGCAGATCTGTCGCTGTCCGTGTTCGCCTGCGGCAATTCATGCGCCTCTTCAACATCTTCGCCCTCCTGCCTGTGCTGGCCTTGTTGATGGCGTCGCCTCTGTGCGCGCAGGTCACGTTTGGGTCATCGGGTGAGGAGGGCGAGCCGTTTCGCCGGCAACAATGGCGCGTGCCATCGCCGGATACCGACATTGCCGCGCATGCGCTGCTGTTTCGCCCCGTCGGCGCCGGTCCGTTCCGGCTTGCGGTGATCGCACATGCCTCGACGCAGAATGTGCTGCGTCGGGCGCAAATGCCGCAGCCTGAATACCGCGCGCTGGTCGCGTTTCTGGTCGCACGCGGCTTCGCCGTGCTGGTGCCGGAGCGGCTCGGCCATGGTGCGACCGGCGGCCGCTATGTCGAGGACCAGGGCGGCTGCGACGAGGCGGATTACGCGCGTTCGGGTCGCGCGACGGCCGCCGAAATTTCGCTCGCGCTGGATTTCTTGCGAAAGCAGGATTTCGTTCGCCAAGACTCCGTCGTCGTACTCGGCCATTCCGCCGGCGGTTGGGGGGGCGTTGGCGCTCACGAACGCCGATCCGAATGCGATCTCTGCGATCATTGCGCTTGCGCCGGGGCGCGGTGGCCACGCCAATGACGAACCGAACCGGATCTGCGCGCCGCAGACGCTTCTCGCCGCTGCGGCCGAGTTCGGCAAGGCGGCGCGCATTCCCGTCACATGGCTCGTGGCGACCAATGACAGCTATTTCGCGCCGGCGTTCTCGCGGCAATTGGCGGATGCGTTTCGCGGTGGAGGCGGCAAGGTGGATTTCGGCACATTGCCGGCCGTCGGCAGCGAGGGGCATTGGATGATCGAGAGCGAAGCCGGCGTCAAAGCCGCCAGCCGCGAGCTCGGGCTTGCGCTGAACCAGGCCAAACCCACGGCCACCAAGAAGCCATGACGCTATATCTCCTGGTCAAATACCTCCATGTGCTCGGTGCCATCGTCATTCTCGGCACCGGGACCGGCATCGCTTTCTTCATGCTGATGGCACATCGCACGAACGACGCCGAATTCATCGCGCGCACCGCTTCGGTGGTGGTGATTGCGGATGCGATCTTCACGCTGTCGGCCGTGATCCTCCAGCCGGTGACGGGCGGCCTGCTGATGATGCTTTCGGCCATGCCGATCACGGAACGCTGGCTGCTGGCCTCGCTTGGGCTCTACGTCTTTGCGGGCCTGTTCTGGGTCCCCGTCATCTTCATGCAGATCGAGATGCGAGATCTCGCGCGCAAGGCGGCCGAGCAGCGCGGCGCTCTGCCTGAACGCTACTTCGTGCTCTACCGCCACTGGTTCGCGTTTGGTTTCCCCGGCTTCGGCGCGACGATGTTGATCCTGTGGCTGATGATCGCGAAACCGTTTTGAGAGATGCGATGACCCAGCGAACCGTTTTTGTGCTCGGCGCCTCCGGCCTGATCGGGCGCTTCGTCACCGACGATCTGCGCGTGCGGGGATTTCGCGTGGTCGGCATCGCACGCAGCCTGTCGCCCGCGCAGAAGATGAGCGCACTGGACATCGAGCAGCCGATCCTGTCGCTCGATGTAGCCGCGCTGATGCGCCTCTTCCGCGAGCACGCCGTCGACGTCGTCGTGAACTGTCTCGGCGTGCTCCAGGATGGTCCCGGCAGCGACACGAGCGCGGTGCATCGCGATTTCGTCGCGCGCCTGCTTCAGGCGATCGCCGATAGCGGCCGCGCGATCCGGCTGGTGCACATCTCGATCCCCGGGACCGCGGAGGCGGATCGTACCGCCTTCGCGACGACCAAGCGCGAGGCCGAACGCCTGATCGCAGCCTCCGGCATTCCCCATGCTGTCCTGCGGCCCGGCTTCGTCGTCGCACCGTCAGCCTATGGCGGCAGCGCCATGCTGCGTGCGCTCGCCGCCTTCCCGCTCGACCTGCCGCAGAAGGAGATGTCGACGCCATTCCAGTCCGTCGCCGTCGAGGACATTTCGGCCACCATCGCCTGGCTCGCCGCGCGCGATATCGACGACGCCTCCGTCAAAGCCGTGACGTGGGACCTGATGCAGGCCGAGCCGGTCACCATGGCCGGCGTCATCAAACAGTTCCGCCACGCCTTCGGCACGGCCGGCTGGCCGCGCCTCGCGATGCCGTCCTTTATGCTCGATCTCGGCGCGAAGATCGGCGATCTCGCCAATTATCTCGGCTGGATGCCGCCGATGCGCTCCACGGCCATCGCCGAGCTGCGCCGCGGCGTGACCGGCGATCCCTCCGCCTGGATTGCCGCCACGGGCATCGCGCCGAAGACGTTGACCGAGACGATCGGGCGCCATCCCGCCACCATCCAGGACAAATGGTTCGCGCGGCTGTTCCTGATCAAGGCGCTGATCTTCGCCAGCCTGGCCGCGTTCTGGCTCGTCTCCGGCTTCATCGCACTGTTCATCTCCTACCACGCCGCCGCCGGAATTTTGAGTGTGCACAACTTCCCGCCCGCGCTGGTCGATCCCATCACCATCGGCACCAGCCTGATGGACATGAGCATCGGCGCGCTGATCGCCTTCCGCCGCACCGCGGCGATCGGTTTGGTCGCAGGCATCGTCGCCTCGCTCGGCTATATGGTTGGCGCGGGGATCCTCACGCCCGACCTCTGGATCGAGCCGCTCGGCGCGCTGGTGAAGACAGGGCCGGCCATCGTGCTGATGCTGGTCGCGCTGCTGATGCTGGATAATCGATAGCGCTTTCGAGCGAAGCGAATCCCGGTTCGCGTGAAGAAAACGCGTAAGATAGAGAGACTGATGAGCAAATGGCCCGACGATGACGTGATCCTGTTCGACGGCGTCTGCATCTTCTGCTCGCGCTGGGTCCGCTTCGTCGCCAAGCGCGACACGGCGAGGCGCTTTCGCTTCACACCGATCCAGTCGGATTACGGGGCGCGGCTTGCACGTACGTTTGGCATCGATCCTGACGATCCCGACACCAATGCCGTGGTCCATGACGGCGAGGTCTTTATGAAGTCCGACGCCGCGCTGACCGTGCTGTCGCATCTGCCAGGATGGAGTTGGGTGCGCGCGTTGTTCGCGGTACCGAAGCCGCTGCGGGACCCCGTCTACAGCCTCATCGCGCGCAACCGCTACCGGATTTTCGGGAAGTACGATGCCTGCTTCGTGCCGGATGCTGATTTGCGGGCACGGGTGATCGAGTGATTCGTCATTGCGAGCGCAGCGAAGCAATCCAGACTGTCACCGCGGAAAGATTCTGGATTGCTTCGCTACGCTCGCAATGACGAAGTTTGCAGTTAAGGATTGCGCAGAGCCGCGAGCATTTCCCTCGCCGCCCGCTCCCCACTGTCCCTGGCCCCATGCGCCGTCGTGAAGAAGCTTGGCGACGTCGCTTCGCCCGCGAAGAACAGCCGCCCATCCACCGGCGCCGCCAGTATCGCGCGGTCACCAGCATGCCCCGGCAGCGCGTGCGAGTAGGATCCTCTCGCGAAGGGGTCGTGCGCCCAGCGCGACTCGTACAGCGGCTTCAGCTTGCGCCTGATGTCGTTGCCGAGAAAGCCTGCGATCTCGTCGATGCTGTGTGCGGCAATGGCGCCGTCGCCGGCGTCTTCCAGCTCGCGGGCAAAGCTGCCGCCGAAAAAGCCTTCGATGCAGGGTTGTCCGAACGGGCGGATGTGATAGGTGCCCATCTCGGTGCGCATGGTGGCGCCGCGCAGATTGCCTTCTTTCGGAAAGGCTTCTGCATCGTCGAGCGCCAGCGTCACCTTGTCGTCGACGCCGAGCGGCAGGCCGGCTGCCGCATCGACCTTGGCGGGCAGCGGCGGTGAGAAGCGGATCGCCTCATCGGCGATGAGATTGGTCGGAACGGTGACGATCATCTTGTCGGCGGTCAGCGTACCCTGCGATGTCTCGATGCGGAGGCGCTGGCCGGAATGATCGATCAGCGTGACATTGCAGCTCAGGGCCACCGGGCAGGGGGCGCCATAGGCCGCGACCAGCGCGCCATAGCCACGGCGGACGCGCCAGTTGAGGTCGCTGTCCTCGTAGGCGTCCCAGTCCAGCGTCGACATGTCCTTCAGTTCGCAGCCGTTGATGTAGGTTGAGACCGCGTCGATCATGGGATTCCAGCGATTGCCCGGATCGAGGCTCAGGCTTGCGGGCTCGTCCTTGCCCTTTTGCGCGGCCTGCCACAGCCGCTCGTAGAATGCGTCCATCGCGCGCATGAAATCGTCGCGCTCGACCTGCGGAAACGCGTTGCCGAAGGCGCGCTCGCGCCAGGGCGGCAAGTCCTTGTTGACCTCGAAGCCGAGCTGCTTGGCGATTCCGACGAAGGAATTCTTGTCGGCCGAGTGCAGCCAGCCGCAGCCGACGTCGAAGGTCACCTCAGGCGAGGCCTGCACGGTCCAGGCACGTCCGCCAATCCGGTCGCGCGCCTCCAGCACGATCACGGAGAGGCCGGAGCCAGCCAGCGCATGCGCCGCGCCGAGGCCGGCTGCGCCGGCGCCGATGATCGCGACGTTGACGGAGGAGGGCAGGGAGGTCATCAGCGGGCTCTAGCACGTTCGCTGGGTGTGCTGAAGTCGCCACGCGCACAGCTGTCATCACCCGCGGAAGCGGGTGATCCAGTATTCCAGAGACATTTGTGGTTGAACCGATAAGCCGCGGCGTACTGGATGCCCCGGTCAAGCCGGGGCATGACAGCGTTGAGAGCGGTAGCTTACGCCACCGCTTCCTTGGACTTTTCCGCGCGCTTGCGCTCGTTCGGGTCGAGGTGCTTCTTGCGCAGGCGGATCGACTTCGGGGTCACCTCGACGAGTTCGTCGTCCTCGATATAGGCGAGCGCCTTTTCCAGCGTCATGCGGATCGGCGGGGTCAGGCGCACCGCTTCGTCCTTCGACGTGGTGCGGATGTTGGTGAGCTGCTTGCCCTTGAGCACGTTGATCTCGAGATCGTTGTCGCGGGTGTGCTCGCCGACGATCATGCCCTTGTAGACCTTCCAGCCCGGCTCGATCATCATCGGACCGCGGTCTTCCAGCTTGAACATGGCGTAGGCGACTGCCTCGCCCTGGTCGTTGGAGATCAGCACGCCGTTGCGGCGGCCCTGGATCTCGCCCTTGTAGGGCGCATAGCCGTGGAACAGGCGGTTCATGATCGCGGTGCCGCGGGTGTCGGTGAGCAGTTCGCCCTGGTAGCCGATCAGGCCGCGGGTCGGCGAGTAGAACACCAGGCGCAGGCGGTTGCCGCCGGACGGCTTCATCTCGACCAGCTCGGACTTGCGCTCGCTCATCTTCTGCACGACGACGCCGGAATGCTCCTCGTCGACGTCGATCACGACTTCCTCGATCGGCTCCATGGTGGCGCCGGTCGCCTCGTCCTTCTGATAGACGACGCGCGGGCGCGACACCGAGAGCTCAAAACCTTCGCGGCGCATGGTCTCGATCAGGATCGCGAGCTGCAATTCGCCGCGGCCCGAGACTTCCATCGCGTCCTTGTCGGAGGCTTCGACGACGCGCAGCGCGACGTTGCCTTCGGCTTCGCGCAGCAGACGGTCGCGGATCATGCGGCTCGTCACCTTGTCGCCTTCAGTGCCGGCGAGCGGGGAGTTGTTGACGATGAATGACATCGACACGGTCGGCGGGTCGATCGGCTGCGCCGGCAGCGGCACCTCGACGGTCGGATCGCAGAAGGTGTCGGCGACGGTGCCCTTGGTCAGGCCGGCAATGGCGACGATGTCGCCGGCTTCGGCTTCATCGAGCGGCGTGCGCTCGAGGCCGCGGAATGCCAGGATCTTGGTGATACGCCCGGACTCGACCAGCTTGCCGTCGGCATGCAGCACCTTGACCTGCTGGTTCGGCTTGAGCACGCCGGACGAGATGCGGCCGGTGATGATGCGGCCGAGATAGGGATTGGCCTCCAGGATGGTACCGATCATCCTGAACGGCCCTTGCTCGACCGTCGGTGGCGCGACGTGGCGCAGGATCAGGTCGAACAGCGGCTCCATGCCCCTGTCCTGCGGCCCTTCGGGGCTTTCGGCCATCCAGCCCTGCTTGGCCGACCCGTACAGGATCGGGAAGTCGAGCTGCTCCTCGCTGGCGTCGAGCGCCGCGAACAGGTCGAACACCTCGTTGATGACTTCGGTCGGGCGCGCGTCGGGGCGGTCGACCTTGTTGATGACGACGATCGGCTTCAGGCCGACCTTGAGCGCCTTGGAGACCACGAATTTGGTCTGCGGCAGCGGGCCTTCGGCGGCGTCGACCAGCACCAGAGCGCCGTCCACCATGTTCAGGATGCGCTCGACCTCACCACCGAAATCGGCGTGGCCGGGGGTGTCGACGATGTTGACGCGGGTGTCCTTCCACTGCACCGAGGCCGCCTTGGCCAGGATGGTGATGCCGCGCTCACGCTCCAGATCGTTGGAGTCCATGGCGCGATCCGTCACCTTCTGGTTCTCGCGGAACGTACCGGATTGCTGGAGGAGTTTGTCGACCAAGGTCGTCTTGCCGTGGTCGACGTGGGCGATGATGGCGACGTTACGGAGGTTCATGAGTGAGCTTCTTTGCGGTCGGACAATGGGTTAAGCGCGATCTCGCCGGTCGGACCGGGACCTCTTCTCGAAACAACGCTGGAAGACTGGAAACGGGCGCTTTCCGCCCAAAAAGGGCCGCCCGGCCATCTCGACCAGGCACCCTACGCGTTGCGGCGCAATATATGCAAAAACCGCCAAAAAACAATGTGTTCTTTGCTGGTTGGTTGACTGAATTTTGTCCGGGAATCTCCGGGGGTTAGGGTAAATCCAGCACCAAACCGGCCTTTGCTCGGGGACGGGGCCTCGATCAGCCCTGCGCCGAGCCGGGGCCGGTCTCCTCGGTCGGATAGACCCCTCGCAGCACCTCCTCGAAGTGCATCTTCACCGCGTCGTTGCACAGGCAGGCGCGCAGGCGCAGGCCGTCGAGATTGCGGACCAGGATCGCGCCGCGTCTTGTATCGAGCACGCCCTCGGCCTTGAACGACTGGAGCACGCGGCTCGCATAGCTGCGGCCGACCCCGAGCAGCGTCGCGAGTTGCTCATGCGTCAGCGGCACGCTGCTCTCGTCGCCGGTCCGCTCCATCGCCGCAATGATCCACTTTGCCGTACGCTGTTCGATAGAGTGGATGGCGTTGCAGGCGGTGGACTGGAACATCTGCGCCAGCATGCAGTCGGCATAGCGGGCGAAGATGTTGCGCAGCGAGGCCGAGCGCATCTTGGCAGCGTCCAGCTTGGCGACGTGAATGCGCGCGAATGGTCCGCCGAATTTCACGCAGATGCGGGTATAGGCCGGCAAAAATCCCTCGCTGACGATGCCGCCCACTGCGCCCTCGCGTCCGACCAGGATGGTCTCGACGTCGCGGCCGTCCTCATTGGGAACGAGAAATGTCGCGAGCGACGGCCCGCAGGGAAAGTGCACGACCTGGACATCGTCGCCGGGACTGTAGAGCAGCTCGTTGGGCCCGGCGGTGTCCAGGGTGACGTGGGGTGCCAGCAGCGCGTAGTCAGCCGGGCTCAAGCGCCGCAGCAGATTGTTGGCCGGCCGGCTGCCGACTTCGGTTGTCTTGCTGATACGCGCGTCCATCGTAAATCCCCTGCTCTCCTTTCAACACTAGCGAGGTCCGATCATGGGCTATGTGCACAAGTGGACAGACGTGAAAACTGTTCTGTGGTGAGTTTCGTTCCGGGAACCCTCCGATGCGCTGGGCGCAGGCGTCGGGATGAGGCTGTCCTTGATCGGTAAGAACATGCAGCCCTCGATATCCAGCATCATGATACCTGCTCCCCCGGACGGCTCCGCCGGCATGCCCGCCGATGTTCTGATCGTTGAGGACGATCCGATCATTGCGATCGATTTCGAGGATCGCCTGCTCGGATTTGGCGTGAAGAGCGTTCGCACCGTGGGGTCGGTGGCGCAGGCGCTGGCGGCGATCGCAGCGCGCGCGCCGGATTTCGCGCTGCTCGACGTCGAGCTCGGCCGCGAGAAAAGCTTTGCCGTCGCCGACCGGCTGGCGGCGGCGCAGATTCCCTTCGTCTTCGTGACGGGCTACGGTGCCGAGGCTCGGATCGCTCCCGAATTCAAGACGCGGCCGCGGCTGCAAAAGCCGTGCTCGAGCGATGCGCTGGAGGCCGCGCTGCGCTCGCGCGGATCCTGATCGCCCGTCGGCGTTCTCCCGGCTTCAGACAGATTTCGGATCGAGCGTGGTCGACCACAGCGCGACGTCGGCGCGGTCGCGCAAGGTCACCGTCATCTGGCCGGATGCGCCGTCGATCTTGACGTGACCAAAGAATTGCATGCCTGCGGACGGCGGCAGGTTCTGGTTGTCCTTGCCCGGCGCTTTGACGAAGCGCACCTCGGGCCCAAAGGTGTTGTCGAGCGCATTTGGACCAAAGGTGCCCGCATGCAGCGGGCCCGAGACGAATTCCCAGAACGGCTCGAACTCCTGGAATTGCGCCTTGTTCGGATCGTAATAATGCGCGGCGGCGTAGTGCACGTCCGCGGTCAGCCACACCGTGTTGTTGATCGGCGCGATCTTGATGAAGCGCAGGATGTCGGCGATCTCGAACTCGCGGCCGCGCACCGGGCCGTCGCCCTGCGCAATGGCTTCCGATCCGCCCTTCGGCGTGTCCGACACGACGAGACTGATAGGCATGTCGGAGGCGATCACCTTCCAGGTCGCGCGCGAATTCAGAAGGCCGCGCTTGAGCCAGGCGATCTGGTCCGGGCCGAGGAAGTAGCTGGCGGGCCCGTAAGCGGTTTCGAGATTGGCGCCGTTCGGGCCGCGATAGCTGCGCTCGTCGAGCATGAACACGTCGAGATGCGGGCCGTAGGAGATCTGGCGATAGACCCGGCCCGGCTCAACGATGCTCTCCCGCATCGGATACATCTCGTGGAAGGCGCGGCCCGCGCGGGCTGCCAGCAGCGAGATGTCGCGCACCTTGTAGGACGCCGGCAACTCCTTCGACAGCGACCAGTTGTTGGTCACCTCGTGGTCGTCCCACTGCACGAAGATCGGCACCTCGGCATTGAAGGCGCGGACGTTGTCGTCGGTGAGATTGTATTTGTGCGCGGCGCGGTACTCGTCCAGCGTCTCCGCGACCTTGGCCTTCTCGGGGATTGTGACGTTCTTCCAGATCTTGCCGTCGGCGAGCTTCACCTCGGATTCGATCGGACCGTCGGCATAGATCGTGTCGCCGGAATGTAGGAAGAAATCCGGGCGATGCTTGCGCATCGCGGAGAAGGTGAACATGCCGCCGTCATCGGGATTAATGCCCCAGCCTTGCCCTGCAACGTCGCCGCCCCAGACGAAGCTGACGTCGCGACGGTCGGCCGGCGCGGTGCGGAAGCGGCCGACCACCGGCTCGCCCTCGATCGCGGTATGCGAGAGATCGCGGAAGCGGACGCGATAGAAGATGTTCTGTCCGCCCGGCAGGTTCTCGATCAGCATCTTCGCGGTGAAGTCGCTCTCCGGCAGCGCCGCGATCGGCGGCAGCGCGCGGGCATCCTTGAAGGACTCGGTCGTGGCCACCTCGACCAGCATCTGCGATGGCCGGTCAGTGCGCGCCCAGACCACGCCACCGTCGACCGTGACGTCGCCGGACTGCACACCATGCGTAACCGCCGGCCGGTCGGCCGCGCGCGAGAGATGGGGCATCGCGATCGCGCCGAGTGCGCCGGCGCCGGTGGTGAGGAAGCGGCGGCGGGAGAATTTGATGTTCATGGCGGCTTCGCTTTTTGTCTCGTGCGCATCTCGCGTCGTCATTCCGGGACGGTCCGAGCGACCGGACCCGGAATCTCGAGATTCCGGACTCGCACTGCGCGCGCTCCGGAATGACAGCGAAAGCTATACTGAGACAGTATGACGCAGCAATAACGCGGCAAGCGCTTACGCGTTGCCGGCGGCCCTGAATTGCGCGCCTGCGCGCTGCAGGCTTTGCGGCATGGCAAACAGCACGGCCTTGCGGTCGGCGACGGCTGCGTGGAACTGGTCGAGCACGATGTTGATGGCGGTGAGCCCGCCCTCCTCGATCGCGCCGTGATCGAAGCAGCGCAGCGTGTCGCGCAAGATTTCGTCAGCCTCGGTTTGCATCTGGTCGAGCTCGTCGGTCGTCTCGCTCTTGCGCGCCGCCGCGATCATGTCGAACAGGCGGTCGCGCAAATGGCTGTTGTTGTCGCGCTCGTCCTTCTTCAGGTAGCCCGCGAACCAGGCGCCGATCGAGCCCATCGCCGAGAGCGCCATCAGGGTCCACCAGATGTAATCGCTGTATTTGTCGAGGAAGGTCTTTTCCTCGCCGTCGACGAAGGCGGCGGCGCCCGGATGCACGGGGATCACCGCATCCTTGTCGGTGTCGGGCGTCTCGATCTTCGCCGCCATCGGGAATTCCGCCACCAGTTGCTGGCGCACGGCGAAGAGCTGGCGCGTGAACGCCGCGATGGTGGTATCGGACACGCCTTTGCGCGCCACGATGTGGTGCGAGAAGCTGATGGTCTTGACCTCGTCATCGGGGCGATCGGGCGAGCCGCCATAGGTGCCGGCGGGAATCTCCGATGCTTCGTAGACGGGATGGTTTTGCGCGATCGCGTCCGCGGAATCGATCGCGAGGAAGGTCGGCGTGCCGCTGTCCTTGGCGGAGGCCGCGATCGCATCCGACGTGATCTTGCTGTTGACGGGGCCGGCTGCGAGATAGGCATCGGCCTTCTGGGCCTTGATCGCCTCGGCGGCTTCATTGGCCGGGAACTGTATGACCTCGACCTTGGCGGGATCGACGCCGTATTGCTGGAGGATCACCTTGAGCAAATTGACGTTGGCCTGGGTTCGGCCGATCACCCCGACGCGATGGCCGGCGAGCTGCGCGATCTTGGTGATCTTCGCGCCCTTCTTCTTGCCCTTGCCGGGCACGGACCACAGCACCACGACGTTCTTGCGCAGGGTCGCGACGGCTTGCGCGTTCTTCGGCACGTCGACGTCGCCGCGCACGATGGCGAGATCGACCTTGTTTTCCGCGAGCGCATCGGCGCTGGCGGTGGCGCCGTCGGTCTGGATCGGGCGTAGCCGCACAAAGCTCTTGTGCTGCGCGAAAGCCTGCGTCAGCGCCTGCACCACCTTGAGGTCGTCGCTATTGGCCGGACCGACCGCGATCTTCAGCGTCACCGGCCGCATCGCGAAATAGTAGCCGCCGACCAGCGCGCCGATGATCGCAAGCAGCAGCGCCAGAGACACGAGCGCCGTCCTCCGCGCCGCTGATCGCGGCGAAGGCGGGGTGGGCGCTTCGGCCAGGTCCAATCCCCCGGTCATCGATCTCCCAAACAGGCGCTTGAGGCTCAGTTTCATCTTGGCCGGCGATTTACGCCTGCAATCATAGCAAATTTCTTGTCCCGAGGGGTTACATCTCCGTCATGGTTAGCGGATCGACGAAATCCGGTCTGAACCAGGGCCATATGCACGGTGTTAGGGTAAAGTTCCCCTGAAAATGGAGGCGATCATGGCAGAGCGGCTGACGCCGGAAGCACGCAAGCAGGCACTGGGCGCCATACCGGGCTGGACCGAGGTTCAGGGCCGCGACGCCATCGGGAAGACCTTTGTCTTCAAGGATTTCAACGAGGCGTTCGGGTTCATGACCCGCGCGGCGCTGGTTGCCGAGAAGATGGATCACCACCCCGAATGGCGCAACGTCTACAAGACGGTGGAGGTGGTGCTGTCGACCCATGACGCCGGCGGTGTCACCAAGCTCGACATCGAGCTCGCCAGGACGATGAACACGATCGCCAAGCTGACAGCTACCTGACACCTTGCGAGGATCGGCTGCGTCCCCATGTTGTGATCAGCAGGAGATGCGGCCATCTGCCGCCCTGGCTGAACGGGGAGTTTGTCGAACATGGCTGCCGAACACAGCGTCGGCTTCGAGCCGGCCGATCGGCTCGCGGAGGATCGTGAGAGCGTGCGCCGCCGTTTCTGGCGCAAGCTGAAGCGTGTCGCCGCGCAATTGCCGTTCGCGGAAGACCTGCTCGCGGCCTATTACTGTGCGTTCGACCGGCAGACGCCGCGCCATGTCCAGGCCTCGCTGCTCGGGGCGATCGCCTATTTCATCCTGCCGTTCGATTTCGTCCCCGACGTGATGCCGATCCTGGGCTTCACCGATGACGCCGCCGTGCTCGCCACCGCCATCCGCATGGTCGCCAGCCACATCACGACGGAGCACCGCGAAGCCGCCCGCGCCGTGCTGAAGCGTGGGAAGCGTGGGGTGGATGGTGCGGAGGCGGCGCAGTAGGCGTTGTGGCTACACGCCGTAGCCACGCCCACCGCTGTCATTCCCCGCGACCCGGCCACGCCAAGGCTTCGCCGGGGTTGCGGTCCAGGGCAGCCGAAGCTTTAGCGTAGGTGGCAGGCGGGGAATCCGGTACGCCGCGGCCTCTCGATTCAATCACTGACGTCACGGAGTACTGGATCGCCCGGTCAAGCCGGGCGATGAGAGCGAGTGTGTGGGTGCCGCTTGCGACACCATCGGCCGCAATGCCGCTCGTTACTTCTTCTCCGCCCGCGCGTTCCCCGCGTCCCACGCCTGGAATTGCTTGAACAGCGCTTCCCTGTCTGCGTCGGACACCTTCTGGGCCGCGGGGTTCTGCTTGAGGAACGCCTCGAAGCGCTCCCGGGTCACCGGTTCGACGCCGTGCTTGTCGAGCCATTGCTGCGCCACCGGCAATCTGTTCCAGCCCGTCAGAGGTGCCGGGAGCGAGACTTCCTTCCACTTGGGATGGAAAGGCGGGTTCTGCAGGGTCGGGAATTTCGTGAAGAACGCATCCACGAACAGCGCAAGCTTACGGTAACGGTCGGTGTTGGGCGCCCAGTTGTAGGCCGCGAGCACCGCCGGCACCGCGATGGTGTCCACGTTCTCGCCTTCCTTGATCAGGTTCGGATAGTCCTTGGCGGTCAGCGTCGCCGGCAGATAGTCGCTCTGGAGCGGCTTTGCATAGTCGACCCCCGCGAGGTGGAAGCGGCCGTCATTGCTGAAGGTCGACACTGACTTGTACGGCTTGCCGCCGACCACGATGACGGCGTCGATCTCGCCGGCTTTCAGCTTCTCCATCGCGATGCGCTGCTCGACATAGACGAAGTTCGCCTTGATCCCGAGCCGTTCGAACACCGTCAGCGCGGTGACGAAGGTCCCGCCATTGGGCAGATCGACGCTGACCTTCTTGCCCTCGAGATCCTTCAGCGTCGCGACCGATTTCGGCGCGATCACCTGCATCTCTTCATTGTAGAGCTTGGTCACATAGGTGAACTGCTTCTTGATGTCCTTGGCAAAGCCCTTGCGCTCGAGATAGTCGAGCGTGTCCGCCCGCACGATGCCGAGATCGACGCCTTGCAGGAACAGAATGTCGGCGACGCTCTGCACCGAGCCGCGGCCGACGATCGGTAGCACGCGGATCTTGTTGCCGTCGTCGAGCACGGAGGCGAGGTCGGCGCCGAACTGCACGTAGGTGCCGCCGATCGTGCCGGTGATCAGCGTGACCGTATTGGCGTTCAGCGACTGCTTGGTCGAGGTCGAGCCGAACTGGAAGATGGCCTTCAGGCCGTCCGAGACCTTGGCCGGATCGTACTCGGTCTGCTCGGCGCGTGCCGCGAAGGCGCAAATCGTCATGATGGCGGCAACCGCCATTCCCAAAGCGTTACGCATGATACCCTCTGAAAAGTTCTAGTTCTGAAGCTGAGCGAGGCGCTGCCGCGCCTCCGCCGATCCGAGTGCCGCGGCCTTCTGGTACCAGTCACGCGCGACGGTCGCGTCGCCGGCGATGCTCCGCGCGTCGCTGGTGCCCAGCACGGCCGGGTCATAGGTCTGCGCCAGCAGAAACGCGGCCGTTGCATCCTGTGCATTGGCCGCGCGCTCGAGCAGCAGGCGGGCTGCAACAATGTCGCCGATCCTCAACAGGCTCTTCGCGCGTGTCATCAGCCCGGCCAGCGTGTCGGCATCGAGCGTCTTGGCTAGCGTCTTGGCGGGCGGAGTGGGCGCCGGCGGCGCCGCGACGGGTGCGGGCGCAGGTGTGGGTGCCTGGGCTTGCAGCGCCGTCTGATAGGCGGTCGCGATCGCTTCGCGGCTCGGCGTTGTCGGTGCAGGGAGAACCTGCGTGTCGGCGCTCGCCAGCCTCGTGTTGGTCGCGCGGTCCGAATCCTTCAGCGAGCTCTGCGTCATGGCCGGCGTGTTGGCCGACGCCATGGCTTGCTCCGGCGCGATGCCCATCCAGCTAACGGCATTGGCGGGGAAGAGGCCGCGAAAGTCGGACTGATACAGTGTAACCAGAATTGCCAGGGTGGATGCCGTCAGAACGGCGGCGAGAACGCGCGGGACAATTCTGGAGCGCACCTCAACGGGCGCATATTCGCGTGGGTCCGGCGCACCGAGCGGATCGGACAGGAAGAGTGGAATTGGATCGTCCTGCGATACATCGGCGCGCGCACGGATAAAGGACGCGGTCGGCGGATGTGACGTGTCTCGATCGGAGTCGAATGCCCTCGACTCCTTCGACGGGCGATGTGCCGTCGTCTCCATGGTCATGCTCCCCATTACTAACGCAACGCAGGGGCAATTCGGCTTCAGTCTTCTTGCTTTTGTCCAAAGTGTCCCGCAAATGGAACCGGTAAGACGCCGTTGGAATCAGCCCAAAAAACGACGACGGTTTGCGCGAATTAGGAAGTATTTGGGTTTGATTGAGGCGGAGCGAAGGAATGCACCACGATTTTGGCGGTGATGGTTGAGGAAGGTTTTCCCAGACTCCGCTGGCTTTGACCCCGGGGCATCCAGTGGGCCGCGGCGTCTCGGCTGAAATCTCTGGCGTCTCTGAAATCTGGACCGCCCGCCTCAGTACGCAATTGCGCAGAAAGGCGGGCGACGACGGTCGCAAATGTGGCGAGTGTGTGTGGCAGGCAAGCGCCGCCGCTCACATGATCACGGATGCAGGATCACCTTGCCCATGGCCTGGCGTCCCGCCAAGACCTTCAGTGCGTCGGCGGTTTGTGCCAGCGGGAAGGTGCGGTCGACATGCGAGGAAATCTTTCCTTCCGCGGTCCACTTCACGAGCTTCTCGAGATTGGCGCGGTTCTTGGCCGGGTTGAGCCGGGTCCACGCGCCCCAGAATACGCCACGGATGTCGCAGCCCTTCAGCAGCGCGAGGTTCAGTGGCATCTTCGGAATGTCGCCGGCGGCAAAACCGATGACCAGGAAGCGGCCTTCCCAGGCGATCGAGCGCAGTGCCTGCT
Source organism: Bradyrhizobium sp. Mp27 (assembly GCF_029953005.1). Lineage (NCBI taxonomy): Bacteria > Pseudomonadati > Pseudomonadota > Alphaproteobacteria > Hyphomicrobiales > Nitrobacteraceae > Bradyrhizobium > Bradyrhizobium sp. Mp27. The sequence goes on from NZ_JASAUS010000020.1 coordinate 75,059, forward strand.
CGGCATAGGCGCCACCAACCGGATCGAAGATGATGTCGACGCCCTTGCCGCCGGTGAGCTTGCGCAGGCCCTCTTTCAAATCTTCCTTGCCGTAGTTGAGCGTCAGCTCGGCGCCATGCGCTTTCGCGAATTCGAGCTTCTCGTCCGACGAGGCGCAGGCGATCACCTTCAGGCCCATCAGCTTGCCGAGCTCGCAGGCGGCCAAGCCGGTGCCGCCGGCCGCGCCCAGCACCGCGAGCGTCTCGCCCGGCGTCGGGCTCGCGCGGTCTTCCAGCGCATGAAGCGCGGTGCCGTAGATGATGATGATGCCGGCCGCGCGGTCATAGTCGAGATTGTCGGGAATCTTCACGATCGATGCCGCCGGCAGCGCGATCTTTTCGCGCGCGCCGTTGTGGCCGCAGGACGCGACGACGCGATCGCCGACCTTCAGATCAGTCACGCCGGGACCGATGCTCTCGATCACGCCGGCGACTTCGGCAGCGGGCGAGAACGGGAACGGCGGCTTGATCTGGTACTTGCCCTGAATCATAAGGATGTCGAAGAAGTTCAGCGCCGCCGCCTTGATCGCGATCACCGCTTCGCCGGGACCTGCCACCGGATCCGGCACGTCGGCAAGCACGAGATCATCGGGCTGGCAATATTGCGAGCAGAGGATGGCTTTCATGGCGGCACCTTCTTGAGAAGTAAGCACTGGGCGTTTCGAGCGGAATTATAGTTGATTGGGTTTTGCCGGATTTAGGCACGGGCGACAATCCAGATTCTTTGTCTGAGGCTACGCGCCGGCTTATCCTCGTCATTGCGAGCGAAGCGAAGCAATCCAGAGTCCGTCCCGCGGAAATAGTCTGGATGGCTTCGTCGCTTCGCTCCTCGCAATGACGGCTTACGTGGAAAGAGGATTCAAACGATGTTTGAAACAGGTCTGCTCAGGGACAAGCGCATCCTCGTCACCGGCGGCGGCTCCGGCCTCGGCGCGGCGATGGGACACCGCTTCCTCGCGCTAGGCGCCGAACTCGTGATCTGTGGCCGCAAGCTCGACCGGCTGGAAGCGACGGCGAGCGAGATGCGCGCGCAGACCGGCGGCAAGGTCACGACGATGGCTTGCGATATTCGCGACGGCGCGGCCGTCGAGAGCATGATGGACGCGATCTGGCGCGAGGCGCCGCTCGATATTCTCGTCAACAACGCTGCCGCAACCTTCATCGCGCAGAGCGAGCATCTGTCGTTTCGCGCCGCGGACGCGATCCTCGCGCCGACGCTGCATGGTGCGATGTATTGCACGCTCGCCGCCGGCAAGCGCTGGATCGACGGCAAGCATGGCGGTGTCGTGCTCTCTATCCTCTCGACCTCCACCATCACCGGCCGCGCCTTCACGGTTCCCTCGGCGATGGCGAAGTCGGCAGTGCTGGCGATGACCAGGAGTCTCGCGGTCGAGTGGGGCCCGAAGGGCATCCGCACCGTCGCGATCGCCCCGGGCCCGTTCCCGACCGCGGGCGCCTCGGGACAGCTCCGTCCCGAGGGCCGCGACGAGGGCTGGACCGCCCGCAACCCGATGGGGCGCACCGGCGAGCACAGTGAGCTTGCCGACCTCGCCAGCTTCCTGGTCTCGGACCGTGCCGGTTACATCAATGGCGAGATGGTCGTGATCGACGGTGGCGCGCATTTGCGCAGTTCCGGCGCCGAGGATTTGTTGCGCTGGACCGACGCGCAATGGACCGAGCAGCGCGCTGCGCGATCCAAAGGCTGAGCCGCTAACTGCCTTCCCAAATTGGACTTTCCCGGTTATCCCTGCCGGGGGACAAAGCGCGGCCGGGCCATCTTCCAGTCACAATATTGAGGGAACCACTCCAGCATGTGGCGGGTGCTGATTTTAGCCTTGATGACGGGCGTTATTGCCGTGGGAATCACCGATTCCGCGCGGGCGCAGACGGCGCAACCGGCGCCCAAAGCCGCACCAAAGGCGGCTGCACCGGCGGCCAATCCGGCTGCAAAGTCAGCAGCAAAGCCCGAGAGCAAGCCGGCGGGTCCAGCCGCCGCGGTTGCGGGCGGCGCGGAGCCGACCCTGATCGGCCAGTTCGGCACCTGGGGCGCCTATTCGGCTACCCCCAACGGCAAGAAGGTCTGCTTCGCGCTGGCGAAGCCATCATCGTCGAAGACCAACCCGCCGAACCGCCCGCGCGATCCCGCCTATGCCTTCGTTTCGACCCGGCCGGCGGAAAAGGTGAACAACGAAGTCTCGGTCATGATCGGCTATGCGCTGAAGCCGGGCTCGGAATCCTCGGTCGAGGTCGGCGGCGCCGCTTTCGCGATGTACACGCAGGGCGACGGCCTCTGGATCAAGAACGCGGCCGAGGAAGAGCGGATGGTCGAAGCCATGCGCAAATCCGCCGATCTCGTGGTCAAGGGTGTCTCGGCCAAGGGCACGGAGACGACCGATACGTTCTCGCTGAAGGGCCTGGCCCAGGCGCTCGACCGGATCGCCCAGGATTGCCGGCGGTAGGACTGCCGGCGTTAAGCCTGAGGGCCGCATCACGGTCGCAATCGGCGGTTCCGGTTGCTATATAAGGGTATCCCAAAGGTGTAGCCGTCATGGCCGGGCTAAAGCGCGAAGCGCGTCTTCGCACCAGATGTCCCGGCCATCCACGCGCTAGCAATGGGTGGAACAGAACGTGGATGCCCGGGACAAGCCCGGGCATGACGAGAGATATCAGGCAACCAATGCAACCGACGACCGAGCCGCACAACGCAATACTGGTGGAGAAGACTCCGCTCGAAACCTATGTGCCGCCGGCAAGGCCCTCGCTGATCGGCCTGTCGCGCAGCGAGCTAGCCGACCGCCTCGGCGAGATCGGCGTCGCGCCCGCGCAGCGCAAGATGCGCGTCCAGCAGCTGTGGCACTGGCTCTATTTCCGCGGCGCCCAAAGCTTCGACGATATGACGTCGATCTCGAAGGGCATTCGCGCCGAGCTCGCGCAGCACTTCACCGTCGATCGTCCCGAAGTCGTGGCCGAGCAGATCTCCAACGACGGCACCCGCAAATGGCTGCTGCGGCTGCCGAGCGGCGACAATGTCGAGCGAGCCCATGAAGTCGAGTGCGTCTACATCCCCGAGACCGATCGCGGCACGCTTTGCGTCTCCTCCCAGGTCGGCTGCACGCTGAACTGCTCCTTCTGTCACACCGGCACGCAGCGGCTGGTGCGCAACCTCACAGCCGGCGAGATCGTCGGACAGGTGATGGTCGCGCGCGACCGCCTCAATGACTGGGCCGATCGCGAGGACGGCACGCGCCGCGTCACCAACATCGTGATGATGGGCATGGGCGAGCCGCTCTACAATTTCGACGCGGTGCGCGACGCGCTGCTCATCGTCGGCGACAATGAAGGCATCGGCATCTCCCGTCGCCGCATCACGCTGTCGACCTCGGGCGTGGTGCCGAACATCGTGCGCGCGGGCGACGAGATCGGCGTGATGCTCGCGATCTCGCTGCATGCCGTGCGCGACGAGCTGCGTAACGAGCTCGTGCCGCTCAACCGCAAATATCCGATCAAGGAGCTATTGCAGGCCTGCCGCGACTATCCCGGCGCCTCGAATGCACGCCGCATCACCTTCGAATATGTGATGCTCAAGGGCGTCAACGATTCGCTCGACGATGCGAAACTGCTGGTGAAGCTGCTCAAGGGCATCCACGCAAAAATCAATCTGATCCCGTTCAATCCCTGGCCCGGCACGGCCTATGAATGCTCGGACTGGGACCAGATCGAAAAATTCTCCGAATACATCTTCAATGCCGGCTATTCCTCGCCGGTGCGCACCCCGCGCGGCCGCGACATCCTCGCCGCCTGCGGCCAGCTCAAGTCGGAGACCGAGAAGCTCTCGGCCCGCGAACGTCAGGCGCTGCGCGCCATGGCGATGACGGATTGAGGATGCGTGCCCTGCGCACTCTCGTCATGGCCGGGCTTGACCCGGCCATCCACGCCGAGCCGCAAGCGAGAAAGTCGTGGATGCCCGGGGCAAGCCCGGGCATGACGGCTGAGAGCGTGGCGACATCGTCGATCGGCAACCTGCTTATCTCATGTCCCTGATCGGCCGCCTCATCGTTATCTTCATTGGCTTTCTCGCTGCCTGCTTCGTTGGCGGCATGATCGTGGTCGTCGCGCTGCTGTTTCCGGAGTTCGCCGATCTCGGCGCCGGTCCCGTCGATCAGGGCGCGATCGACATCCTTCTCGGCTTCGGCTTCATCTTCGTTTCGGGCTTTGCGCTGGTTCCGGCCGCGGTGATCGTCGCGATCACCGAAGCGCTCTACATCCGCAGCGCACTGGCCTATGCCGCCGGCGGCGGCCTTGTCGGTCTCGCCTGCTATCTCGGCCTCATTCCCTTTCACTCCGATACGCTCCAGTTCGAAGGCATCGTGCGGCGTCATCTGGAGATCATGACCGGCGCGGGGATCGTCGCCGGCGTGGTCTACTGGCTGATCGCCGGCCGCAACGCCGGCGCCTGGCGCATCCCGCCGCCCCCGCGCAAGCCGCCTCCGCCGCTGCCGTCGAATTCGCGGCCGGATGCGCGATGAGTCGCGCCGCTTCCGGGGTTTTCATCTCCTCCCCACTCCGCTAAACCGCGCGCCATGAACCGGACTGGACTCTTCATCGCCCTGGCGCTGTGGCTCGTGATCGGCGTCGTTTTCGGCCTCTATCCCGAGCTCGATCTCAAGCTCGCCGCGTTGTTCTTCGATCCCGAGACGAAGACGTTTCCGCTCAAGCTGAATGAGTGGGCGGGCTTCGCGCGCGACGCCGCCATGTGGGTCGCCTGGGCATTCGTGCTGCCGCCGCTGGTCGCGCTTGTGGTCAAGATGATCCGACCCGACCGTCCCTTGATGGTATCGGGGCGCGCGATCGTGTTCCTGCTGGTCACCATCATCATGTCGGCGGGCATCCTCACCAATCTCACCTTCAAGACCTATTGGGGACGGCCGCGTCCGGTGGTGGTGACTGAGTTTGCCGGCGACCAGCAATTCGTGCCGTGGTGGGATCCGCGCGGCGATTGCGCGCGCAACTGCTCGTTCTTCTCGGGCGAGGGCGCGACCGCGTTCTGGACGCTGGCGCCGGCTGCGCTGGCGCCGCCGGCATGGCGGCCGCTCGCCTATGCCGGTGCGGTTGTATTCGGCATGGTCACCAGCGGGCTGCGGATGGCCTTCGGCGGCCACTTCTTCACCGATGTCTCGATCGCTGGCCTCGTCACCTTCGTCGTGATCTGGTTCGCCTACGCGCTGATTTACCGCTGGCCGCGGACCCGGTTCTCGGACGAGGCGGTCGATGCCGCCCTGACCCGGCTGAACATGCCCGCCTACCGGCGGCGCCAGCGCCTGTTCGGCCGCAAGACAGGCCCCGAGCCGTCGATTTGAGCCATTAAATGCGTGCCGAGGCGTGCGAAATTTGATATTCGCGCGGTCAACCCACAAACGCCATCAGCCCCTTGAGACCCGATTGGAAGCCCCATGACCACGATCCTGAAAGGCCTGCCCAAGGGTGAGAAAGTCGGCATCGCTTTTTCAGGCGGTCTCGATACCAGCGCGGCGCTGCTCTGGATGAAGCAGAAGGGCGCGCGCTGCTACGCCTACACGGCCAATCTCGGCCAGCCCGATGAAGCCGACTACAACGAGATCCCGCGCAAGGCCGAGGCGTTCGGTGCCGAGAAGGCCGTGCTCGTCGACTGCCGCACGCAGCTCGTCCACGAAGGCATCGCCGCGATCCAGTCGGGCGCCTTCCACATCTCGACCGGCGGCATCACCTATTTCAACACCACGCCGCTCGGCCGCGCCGTCACCGGCTCGATGCTGGTCGCGGCGATGAAGGAGGACGGCGTCAACATCTGGGGCGACGGCTCGACCTTCAAGGGCAACGACATCGAGCGCTTCTACCGCTACGGCCTGCTGACCAATCCATCCTTGCGCATCTACAAGCCCTGGCTCGACCAGCAGTTCATCGACGAGCTCGGCGGCCGCGCCGAAATGTCGGCTTTCATGACCGCGCAGGGCTTTGCCTACAAGATGAGCGCGGAGAAGGCGTACTCGACCGACAGCAACCTGCTCGGTGCCACGCACGAAGCGAAGGATCTCGAGAGCCTCGACAGCGGCATCAAGATCGTCAACCCGATCATGGGCGTGCCGTTCTGGCGCGACGATTGCGCCGTCAGGGCCGAGAAGGTCGTCGTGCGTTTCGAGGAAGGCCAGCCCACGGCGCTGAACGGCCAGACTTTCTCTGATCCCGTCGCGCTGTTCCTCGAAGCCAATGCCATCGGCGGCCGTCACGGTCTCGGCATGAGCGACCAGATCGAGAACCGCATCATCGAGGCCAAGAGCCGCGGCATCTATGAAGCGCCGGGCATGGCACTGCTGCACATCGCCTATGAGCGCCTCGTCACCGGAATCCACAACGAGGACACCATCGAGCAATACCGCATCAGCGGCATGCGCCTCGGCCGCCTGCTCTATCAGGGCCGCTGGTTCGATTCGCAGGCCCTGATGCTGCGCGAGACCGCGCAGCGCTGGGTCGCACGCGCCGTCACCGGCGAGGTGACGCTGGAGCTGCGCCGCGGCAACGACTATTCGATCCTCAACACCGAGAGCCCGAACCTGACCTATGCGCCGGAACGGCTCAGCATGGAGAAGGTGGAAGACGCCGCATTCACGCCGGCCGACCGTATCGGCCAGCTCACCATGCGCAATCTCGACATCGCCGACACGCGCACCAAGCTCGGTCTCTATTCGAAGACCGGTCTGTTGTCGGGCAGCGAAGGCTCGCAGATCTTCCGGCTCGAGAGCGACAAGGGCTGATATTCTTGTAGCCCGGATGGAGCGAAGCGAAATCCGGGGCCTCTCGCCCAGCCGCTAGATTCCCAGATTACGCTTCGCTCCATCCGGGCTACGCGCTGAGGCCTTTTGCCGCCCGACCGGGCGGCGCGCGACTTAATGACGATGTCATTCTCGATCGCTAGGGTTCCGCTCCTGTTGTGAACGGGATTGCGGAGCATCGCGCATGGTCAAGGGATCGGCACTCGCCTCACTCATCGTCCTCTGTTGGACAACGTCGCTGTCGGCGCAGACGATCTATCCGATCGATCGTGCCGAGATCCTGGCCGGCGTCCGGTTCGACTTCAAGGTCGAGTTTCCCGGGCCGGTCGATCCGGCCAGGCTGAAGGTGACCGTGAACGGCGCGGACTATGCTGCCGCGTTCGGACGTAGCGGGACCTTCATCGATCGTGAGGACGGCAAGGACCAGTCGGCGCTGATCTTGCGCGACGTCGCGCTGGCCAAGCCCGGCACCGTCACGGTGGATGTCAGCGATGGCGCGCAGCAGCGCAGCGTCGCATGGACGGTTTACGACACCGGTCCGCGCAAGGCGAAGAACGTCATCCTGTTCATCGGCGACGGCATGTCGCCGGCGCATCGGGTCGCGGCGCGAATCCTGTCCAAGGGGATTGCGGAAGGCAAGAGCCGCGGCAAGCTCGCGATCGACGACATGCCCCACATGGCGCTGGTGGCGACCGCCGGCTCGGACTCGATCATCACCGACTCCGCGAACTCGGCCAGCGCCTATGCGACCGGTCACAAGAGCGCCGTTAATGCCCTGGGCGTCTATGCGGACCGCACCGCAAGCCCGTTCGACGATCCCCGCGTCGAAACCATCACGAGTCTTGCCAGGCGGCGGCACGGCATGGCGATCGGTGTCGTCACCAACACCGAGATCGAAGACGCGACGCCGGCCGCGATGGTTGCGCACACCCGCCGGCGCGCTGCCTATGACGAGATCGTCGAGCAGTTCTTCGCGGCGAAGCCGGATGTGCTGATGGGCGGCGGCAGCGCGAATTTTCTGCCGAAGTCCGCGGCCGGCTCCAAACGCAAGGACGAGGCCGACTACATCGCGAAGTTCCGCGACGCAGGCTATCAGGTCGCGACGACTGCGAGCGAGCTCGGCGCTTCTGCCGCAAAGCCGGAGACAAGCAAGCTGCTCGGCCTGTTCGCGACCGGCAACATGGACGGCGTGCTCGACCGCAAATTCCTCAAAGGCGGCGGCGTAAAGAAATTTCCTGAGCAGCCTGATTTGACCGAGCAGGTGCAGGCGGCGCTGAACATCCTCTCGAAGAACGAGACCGGCTTCTTCCTGATGGTCGAGTCCGGACTGATCGACAAATATGCGCACCTGCTCGACATGGAGCGGGCGGTCTACGACACGATCATGCTCGACAATGCGGTGCGCCAGACGCGCGAATGGGCGCGGGCGCGCGGCGACGACACCCTCATCCTGGTCTTGGCGGACCACAATCATCCCAACAGCCTTGTCGGCACGGTGAATGACGACATGGGCACCACGCCCAACGTGCCGCTGCGCGAGCGCGTCGGCGTCTATGAACAGGCCGGATTTCCCAATTATCCGGCGCCGGATGCGGAGGGCTATCCGTCACGTGTCGATGTGAGCCGCCGGCTCGCCATCTTCTCGGCCAGCCTGCCGGACCACTACGAGACGTTCCGCCCGAAGCTCGACAATCCCAACGAGCCGACCGTCAAGGCGGGCGACGACGGGACCTTCAAGGCCCCCCGTGGGTCGGTCAAAATCCCCCGGGTATGGTCACTTGAAACTCCCCCACCTGATGATCGCCGTCAGCGCCGCTGAACAGCAGTAGCCGGTCAGGCAGGACGTTTATGT